>CAYHRW010000066.1:0-11969 GCA_964359105.1 uncultured bacterium | reverse complement strand
CGCAAGGGCAAGCTCGAGCTGGCCGACGGCGGCACGCTGTTCCTGGACGAGGTCGGCAACATCGACATGAAGACGCAGATGGACCTGCTGCGCGTGATCGAGACCAAGCAGTTCACCCGGGTGGGCGGGAACAACATCATCCGCGTGGACTTCCGCGTGATCTGCGCCACCAACCGCGACCTCGAGAAGGCGGTGGCCGACGGCGCGTTCCGCGAGGATCTCTACTACCGGCTCAACGTGTTCTCGATCTTCGTGCCCCCGCTGCGGGAGCGGAAGTCCGACATCCCGCTGCTCGCGAACTACTTCGTCCAGAAGCTGGCGCAGACCCGCGCCAAGCCCGTCACGCGCATCGCGCCCGAGGCGCTGGACGCGCTGGTGCGGCACGACTGGCCGGGCAACGTGCGCGAGCTCGAGAACGCCATCGAGCGCGCCATGGTGGTCGGCAAGCCCCCCGTGCTGCGCGCCGAGGACCTGCCGTTCCAGGTGCTCGAGCGGGACCATCTGCCCTCGAGCGGCTCGCTGGCCGCGGTCGAGAAGGCGCACGTCCTCGCGGTGCTGGAGCAGCACGGCTGGAACATCTCGCGCTCGGCCGAGGTGCTCCAGATCGACCGCGCCACCCTGTACCACAAGATCGAGAAGTACGGCCTGAGGAAGCCCTGACCGTGGCCGGGGTCTGGATCGTCCCGGCGAGCCAGCACCTGCCGGCCCCGGGCCGCGAGGCCCTGGCCTCGCGGGTGGGTGCGAGCTTCGGGGTCGCGGCGCGCGCCGCGCCCGCGCCGCTCGACGTGCAGTGCGTCTACGACCCCTCGCGGCGGCAGTACAACGCGACCGCCCTGCTCGCCCAGGTCGTGACGCTGGCCGGGGAGAGCGGGGAGAAGGTGATCGCGGTGGTGGACGTGGACCTCTACATCCCGGTGCTCTCGTTCGTGTTCGGGCAGGCGCTCCTCGACGGCGGCGCCGGCGTGGTCTCCACCCACCGGCTGGCGAACGAGTTCTACGGGCTCAGGCGCGACGAAACGCTGCTGCGCGAGCGCCTCGACAAGGAGGTGCTGCACGAGCTGGGGCACATGTTCGGCCTGTACCACTGCCACCAGTTCGAGTGCGTGATGCGGGCCTCGACCTACGTCGAGGAGATCGACCTCAAGCGGACGGCGTTCTGCGCCGGCTGCCAGTCGGTATTGCGTTCGCGCGCCGCGGCCGCCTCCGGCTGAGCGCCGCGCGCCGTCAGCGCGCCGCGGCGCCCGGCGCGGTGCGCGCGAGCCGCGCGGTGGCGGCGTCGAGGTCGAGTCCCGCGACCGCGGCGATCCGCCGTGCGACCCCGGCGTTGGTGTGCCAGCCGCGGAAGTGCTCCGCGCCGGGGCCGAACGCGTAGAGCCCCACGTCCACCGCGGTGTGGCCGGTGGTGCCCCAGCTCGCGAGCGCGCGCCGGGCCTGGATGGCGCCGATGGTCTCGAGCAGGCCGGAATCCGCGGCGGCCGCCGCGGCCAGCCGCGCACGGTCCTCGTCGGTCAGCGCCGCCCCGGTGAAGCGCGCGACCACCGCCGCGGGAACGCCGCCGGCGCGGATCGAGTCCGCCATGCGCCCGGCCGAGGCGGTCTGCGCGAAGAGCGACTCGGGCAGGAAGGCGTAGCCCGCGTCCGTGTGGCCGCCCAGCCACAGCCCGCCGGCCTCGTGGTCGGTGCACGACACCACGAGCGTGCGGCCGTCGCGGCGCGCGAACTCCACGACGGCGCGCACCGCCGCGTCGAAGGCGAGCACCTCGCGCGCCATCGTCGCGGCGTCGTTCTCGTGCGCCGCGTGGTCGATGCGGCTGCCCTCGACCATCAGGAAGAAGCCGCGCGGGCCCTTCGACAGCAGCTCGAGCGCGCGCAGCGTCATGGCGGCCAGCCCCGGGTCGGTGGCGGGGTCGCGGTCGATCTCGTAGGCCATGTCCTCGCGTGCGAACAGCCCGAGCAGCGGCGTGCGCAGCGGGCCCGCCAGCTCCGCCGTGCTCGACAGCACCTGGAAGCCGCGGCGTCGCGCCTCGGCGAGCAGATCGAGGCCGTCGGCGCGGTCCCCGCCCGCCGCGCGGGGCAGGAAGGCGGGCCAGCCGCCCCCGAGCATCACGTCCACGCGGTGGTCGAGCTCCTGGAGGGCGATGGTGTCCGCCCGGGTGCGCACCTCGGCGTGCGCGGCGAACGCGGCGGGCGTGGCGTCGGTCACCGGGCAGCGCACCACCAGACCGGTCCTCATCCCGCGCGCCTGCGCGGCCTCGAGCAGCGTGCCCACCGGGCGGTACGCGGCGTCGAGCCCGACCACGCGGTTGTGGGTCCGCACACCGGAGGCGTAGGCGGTGGCTCCCGCCGCGGAGTCGGTCACGCGCGAGCTGGCGGATCCCGTCTCGACCGCGCCCACCAGCATGCTGTCGAGGGTGAGCGGCCGGCCGCCGAACGACCGTGCGAGCGCCACCGCCGCGGCGCCGCAGCCGTCGGGGATCATGAAGATGACGTTGCGCACCTGCGGCGCGCGTGCGGAGCCGGCGGTCGCGGGTGGCTGTCCCGCCGCGGCGGACCCGGAGGGCAAGGAAAGCGCCGCCGCGAACGCGACGGCGGCGATGGAGCGGAGCGGGGCGGCTCTCACGTCGTGGCCTCCATGGGTGACGGAAGCGCGCAGGATAACCCGGCGCGCCGGCGTGCGTGAAGGCGGCGCGCCGCGCGCGCCGCGCGGTTCGCCGCGCCCGTCCGCTCCGCCGCTCGACCGCGCCGCGCCGCGGGCCTATCATCGCCGGCCACGACACCAGCCGCCGCCGGGCGAACGGGAGCAGGACGCTCAGCCCGTGGATGGGCGGGAGGATCCACGCCGCCCTTGATCAACTCGAGGGGCTGGAAGTGAAGAACATCATGGCGGCGCCGTCGTACTTCGACCTCACCCGGTGGCGCCGGACTCCACCTCCGGGCGCGACTCCGAACACCCTGGGTGAGCGGCTGCGGGCCCGTCGGCTCGAACTTGGGCTCAGCCAGACGCAGGCCGGCAAGCGCCTCGGAGTCGGGCGCACCACGGTCTACCGCTGAGAGCGGGATGCCTGCGAGCCTCCTGTTCGGTATTCCCGCGCTCCAGCTTCATTCCTGGAAGAAGTGCTGAGCCCATCGATCCCGCAGACCAGCAGAGGATCGGGGCCTCGCCTTTGACAGACCACCGCGACGGCGTGATCAAACGGGTTCATGAATTACAGTCGGAGATCAAGTGGCCACGGGCACGATGCGCGCCGGCGGTCACGTCGTGTTCCTCTGGTGATGGTGGGCGGATCGCGATCGCTCCACACCGACCGGCACGGTGTTACGGGCGCCCTCCGCCGTGATGATCGCTTCGGCGGGCAGGTCCCTCGAGGGGCACAGCTCAGTGCACGACCAGAATCTTCCGTGTGAGCGCCATACCCTCCACCGTCAGCCTGTAGAAGTAGCAGCCGGCCGGCCAGTCCTTCGTGCTCACGAGAAGTTCGTGGGGGCCCGTGGACTGTGGCTCGCGGGCCAGCGGTTTGGCCAGCCGCCGGCCCGCGAGGTCGAAAATCTCCAGGTCGGTCGCCGCGGGCCTTCGGAGCGTGTATCGAATGACCGCGTCGGCGTTCGCCGGGTTGGTCGCGTTCATTGACGTCACGATTCCACCGGGGCCGGTGGCGCCGGGGGGCGCGGGGCCGGTCGCCGGTGAGATTGATGCGATGAGCCCGCTGGGAATGGTTCCCATCCGCTGGAATGCGCCGCCCGCGTAGATCCGACCTCCTCCCGCCCCGAGCGCCCAGACCACGCCGTCGGCGCCGGGGTTCCAGTCGAGGACCTCCCCCGTGACGGGGTCGAGTGCGGCGATGAAGTCGCGGGGTTGGCCGCCGATGGTGCTGAAGGCCCCCGCGGCGTAGACCACGCCGTCGCTGACGACTACCTGCTTCACTTCGCGGCTGGCGTTCGCGAGCCACGCGGTGGGCGTGCCGGTGATCGCGCTCACCGCGGCGATCCCGTCGCGTCCCTCTCCGCCGATGTAGTTGAAGTAGCCCGAGACGTAGACCGTCGTGTCGTGGACGGCGACGCAGCGGACGTAGTCACTGGCGTCCGAGACCCAGGAGGTGGCCCTGCCGGAATCGGCGTCCACAGCGCCCACGTAGAGGCGCGTGGCGTTCCCGATGGTGCTGAACAGCCCGCCTGCGAACACCACCGGGCCATGCGGGGCAATCGTCGTGACGATGTCGTTGGGATCCGGGCGCCAGACGGTGGGGAATCCGCTGATGCGATCGATCGCGGCGAGGTTCCTCCGCGGTTGCCCGCCGACACTGCTGAACCAGCCCCCCACGTACACGGTGCTGTCGGCGACCGCGAGCGCCCAGACCGAGCCATTGCAGGCGGGGTTCCACCCCGTCGCGAGACCGGTTGCCGAGTCCACCGCCGCGATGTTCGCACGGGCTTGGCCGCCGATGGTCGAGAAACTCCCACCGACGTACACCCTGCCGTCGCGCACACCGAGCCCCAGGACCTCGCCGTCCGGGTTCGGGTTCCAATCCGTCACCGCGCCCGTTCGCGCATCGAACGCGGCCAGACCGTGCCTGCGGACTCGGGGCCCGAGGCTGGTGAACCAGCCGCCGGCGTACAGTGTGCCGTTCTGGACCGCAAGGGCAGTGATCCCGTGGTTTGGATCGGGGCGCCACGGGAGGGCGAGTCCGGTGCGGGTGTCCACCGCTCCCGCGAGTTGCCCCGGCAATCCACCGAGACTGTCGAACGATCCTGCGACGAAAAGGGATGTGCCCTCCAAGGCCATGGTGAAGAAGATCGCCGTGATGGGAACCTCTCTCACGGCGCGGGGGTCCCAGGCGGTTGCCTCGCCGGTATCGGTCGAGAGCGCGGCGAGGCCCTGCCTCGTGGCACCGCCAATGCGGTTGAAGAACCCGGCCACGTAGAGAGTGCCTCGATCGACGATCAGCCTGGTGACTTGCGGGCCGCCGTCGTAGAGAAAGTGGGGGACTCGACTCACCTGTGCGTTCCACGGCAGCAGTGCGCCCGTCGTCAGGCTGATGGCGGCGAGGTAGTCCCGCAAGGTACCCGCGACGGTGCGGAAGTAGCCACCCGCAAAGAGCGTGTCGCCGGCAACCGCCAGCGTGAGGACCTCCCTGTCGGGATCGGGGTTCCAGTCGGTGACCTTCCCCGTGAGCGCGTCCAGCTCGGCGAGCCTCGATCGTGGCTGCCCCCCGGCGTGCACGAAGTAGCCGCCGATGTACACGCTGCGGTCGCGAACGAGGATCGTCCTGACCCAGTAGTCGGTACCGGGGTTCCAGGACGTGGCGTTGCCCGTGGTGACGCTGATCGCTGCGATGTTTGCGCGCGGCCTCCCCGCGATCGCCGTGTAGGAGCCACCCACGTAGAGCTTGCCGCCGGACAGGACGAGCGCGTACACCTCACCGTCCGGATCTGGGGCCCAGGCGGCCACCAGGCCGTTGCACAGAATGTGCGCGAGGTTGCGGCGGGGCAGGCCGCCCACGCCACCGAAGCGTCCGCCGATGAACCAGCCGCCGAATCCATCAGGGATCACGCAGTACACATGCCCCGCGACCTTGGGGTAGGTGGGAAGCGGCTTGCCCGTGCCGGCGTCGAAAGGCACGCCGGCCCCCGTGAGCGGTGCGACATGCGTGAAGGTGCCGCCCATGTAGATCGTATCGCCGGAGCGCACGATGGCCAGCACCGTCCCATCGGGGTCCGCGCCCCACAGGTTCGGGTCCACCGCCTGCGCGTAGGACGTGGCGCACCGGAGGAGGGAGATGAGGGCGAGCAGCCCGAGGCTGGCCCGGAACCGGCACTTTGGCTCCGGTCCTCGCCTTCGCACAATCGGCCTCCCCACCGACGCGACCCATCGGCCGTCTACGGCCACTGAATCATCGCGTATCGGGTTCAAGCCAGTGGACATCTCCGACCTCTCCCGGACCGAGTACCGCCTCGCCAGGAGTGGCCTTCCTTGTCCCCTCCTGGTCTCCGCGCCATCAACGAACAAGCGGAATCTTGGCGACCCGACTGCCGGAGTCGTACATCAATCGGGCGAAGTATACGCCGCTGGACAGGGCTGCTCCACCAGCGCTCGAACGATCCCACTCCACGACAGAGTCGCCCGCTGGCAATTGCCGATCCACGAGCTTCCGCAGACGTCGGCCCGCCACGTCGTACACCTCGAACCTCACCAACAGAGCCGACGGTAAACTGATCTGGAACCGGACCTTTCTGGCTTTCGGATCGAACTCCAGCAGGCTCAACCGCACGCTCGCCGTGGATGCCCCCGCGACGTCGACTCCCGTCACTGCCGGAATCTGAAGATAGAAGTCGGGACCGCTCCAGTACATCCGCGAGATCTGAATCCCATCCACCACGTACGCGTTGTAGCCCGCGATGTAGTCGACGTTCCCAGCCTTCAAGTGCTCGGACGCCTGCAATCCGACCACGGTCGTGTCCCCCGAGAGGTAGTCGTACAGCGTCTGGGTGGATCCCCAGCCGGAGCTGAGCGTGTCGGCGACGTTGACCTCTCCGATGTCCTCTAGCACGCGGAGGACCTGGTCGGCTGGATGGTTGCCGCCCCACGTGTACATGAGCCGCCAGCCCGTCGGGCGATCGCCCGTCATCCAGTAGGGCGGCACGTAGCCGGAATCCGGGATGACGTGCGGGGATTCCACCTGCCACAGGTTGCCGTTGTGGCCGTAGTCAGTGGACTGGTAGCGGCTGAGATCGATCCATCGGTCCAGCGTGCCGGGGCGGTTCCTCGCCAGTCCGACCGAATGGCCAAGCTGCGCCTTGAAGCTCGTGTCCATTGCGGTGTAGACCATCAGGAATCGACCGGCGGTGTCCGGGTCGTGGAACACGAATGGATCTCGGAACTGGTCTCGAAAGCCGAACGCTGAAGGATGGCTCACGACCCAGCGCGTGCTGTCCGCCGCGTAGACCATCTTGCGGTCCGACCACACGGTGTTCGTGGTGTCGAGCAGGGGCGTGGTCACGCGGCCGATGCGCTGGTTGCCCCCCGCATCCACACCCGTGTAGAACATATGGTAGAGATTGCCGTTCTGCACGATGCTCGGTGCCCACACGTGCTGCGCGTCCCACGATCCAAGTGGCCCCTGGAGGAAGTGGTACCTATCGGAGGTCCAGTTCTGCAGATCCGGCGACCACGCGTGGCCGAGGTTGAACTCGTCGCCATTCGGCAGCCGGCGGATGTAGATGAGATGGAACAGGCCGCGCCAGACGCCCGGAGTCGCGGTGGGCACGGTGTTGTAGACGAATGCGAAGTCCTTGGGGCTGACTCCAGCCGAGTCCGGCGGTACGAGGAAGGAGTTGCCGCGAATCGTGACCGAGTCCACCATCGGGGCCGTCACCTGCGAGGCCGGCAGCGGCGTGGCCGTGCTCATGCTGTCCGCGAGCGACACCTGGAGGATCGCATCGGGAAGCTGGGTCGGTACGTCGGCTTGAGCAGCGAGCGTCGAGTCCGTCGCCTCCGTGATCGTCAGGGGGACGCGCCACGAGGTGTCTGCGGCGACAAGACTGGCCGATACTGCCGCCCCGAGTCCCGCGCCCAGGGCCCTGACCGACAGCCGCGGGGTCGTGTGGTCTCCGATGGCGCCCATCACCAAGGCAGGGAAGTCTCGGGGCACACCCCCGTTGAACGTGGCAACCTGCGATCGATCGAGCGTGCCAGCTGCGCCTTCCGATCCGCGGAGGAGCGCGTACACGATGAACTTCCCGGCCGAGCCGGCCGGAAGATCCAGTATGTACCGAGCTGCCGTGATCGGTGGAGAGTCGGGGAACCGGAAGTCGGTGGTGACCAGATTCGCGATTGCCTCGGCCGCGGTCGGTGGAAGCACGCTGACCGCTTGCGCCATGGTCGGGCTCACAAACGTCGAATCCGGAACGATGACCAGGTTCCCGAAATCCTCCGCGACCCAGAGCAGGCGCCATTCCTCGGGTAGCGTGCCTTCCGCGGAATCCACCTCGACCACGAGCGTGCAGCGTCGGGCCTCGGTGAACGTGAGAGCGTCGGTACCCGACGCCCAGTGCAGCGAGATTGCACCTGCCGGGACGGGAATCAGGACGAGCAGCAGAACGGAGAGCCAGCGGCGGAGCAGCATGATCATGGCCTCCTGGGAGGAATGGGGTGGTGCGACTCGGGCGGCCAGTCCTGGAGTCTTGCCCGGCGAGACGCGTGGATAGTAGACGCCTTTGGGGGGGCGTCAACATCAGGAATGCCGAATCTGGCGGCATCCGCACCGGGTGGTGCGCCGCGCACGTCACGCAGTTCGCCGCGCCCGCCCGCTCCGCCGCTCGACCGTAGGGCGGACCGGGCCTACTATCGCCACCCGCGACGCCCGCACCCGGCGCGACGGCCCCGCGTGCGACCCGACCCTCTGCCCGAAGGCGAGCCCCCATGGCGATCCGTTCCCGCATCCTCCTCGCGTCCGCGCTCGCGCTGCTCGCGGCGCGCTTCGCCGCCGGCGCCGCGCCGCCGGTCCAGCTGGTCGAGACCCGCCCGGTGGAGACCCGGCTCGGCGACCCTGCGCTCCCCGCGACGCTGCCGGTGTGGCTCGAGATGATCCGGGGCGCCAGGGAGAGCCTGGACTTCGAGCAGTTCTACGTCTCGACCTGGCCGGGCGAGCCGCTGGAGGAGGTGCTCGACGCCATCGGGCAGGCCGCGCGCCGCGGCGTCCGCGTGCGCATACTGGTGGACGCGCGCATGCACGCCACCTACCCGCGCACCGTGGACTCGCTCGGCACCGTGCCGGGGATCGCGGTCCGCGCGCTCGACATGGGCCGCATCGCCGGTGGCGTGCAGCACGCCAAGTTCTTCCTGGTGGACGGGAGGGAGGTCTTCCTCGGCAGCCAGAACTTCGACTGGCGCTCGCTCAAGCACATCCACGAGCTCGGCGTGCGGGTGCGCGACGCGCGGGTGGCGGGCGAGTTCGCGCGCGTGTTCGCGATGGACTGGGCCGCGGGCACGCCGCCCGGGGCCCCGCCGGACACCACCCGCGCCCCGCGGCCCGCGCCGCCGCCCGGGCCGCGCCTCGTGGTGCCGGTGCGCATCGTCCAGGCGCCCGGCGACACCGTGCTGCTCTGGCCGGGCTACAGCCCGCGCAGCTTCATCCCGGATTCGACCCTGTGGGACCGCGAGGCGATCGTGAGCCTGCTCGACTCGGCGCGGCGCGAGATCGTGGTGCAGGTCCTCACGTACTCCCCGGCCCACCGCGGCGAGCGCGACGAGGCCCTCGACCAGGCGCTGCGGCGCGCCGCGGCCTGGGGCGTGGCGGTGAAGCTGCTGGTCTCCGACTGGGAGGCGGACGGTCCCGGGCTGGTCTCGCTCCAGAGCCTCGCCGGGGTGCCGAACGTCGAGGTCCGGCTCTCGGTGGTCCCGGAGTGGAGCGGGGGCTACATCCCGTACGCGCGGGTCGAGCACTGCAAGTACGTGGTGGCGGACTCGGCGCGGGCCTGGGTGGGGACCAGCAACTGGGAGCCGGGCTACTTCCACAGCTCGCGCAACGTCGCGGTGACCCTGTGGAACCGTCCGCTGGCGTTCCAGGCCCGCCGCGTGTTCGAGGCCAGCTGGGCCGCGCCGCAGGCCATCCGCGTGAGGCCCGGCGAGCGCTACCCGGCCCGGGTCCACGGCTCCCAGCCGCCGCCCGGGAAGACCCGCTACGGCGAATAGGGTCGGGCCAGTAACCCCAAGCACTTCAAAGCGCTCAAGGCAGGTCGCGGCGCGTCCGATACCTCCCGGACGAGGGCCTTTCTCCACCCGACAGGGAGGTCTGCGCAGCCGCATGGAACCCCACGCCGCTCACGAGCCATTGGATCCCGCGCAACTGGCCGCGCGCCGCGACCCCTTCGGGGACGCGATGCGCGCCCTGCTCGACGCCGTGCCGGCCCCCCTGCTGACCATCGGGGCGGACCTCACGGTGCGCGTCTCCAACCGGGCCTTCGTGGAGCTGAACCCTGCCGCCCATGCCGGGCTCCAGGGCCGGCCGCTCGCCGACCTCCTCGCGCCGGTGTGCCGCGACGGCGTGCTCGCACGGTTCTGCGACACCGGCGCGCCGCGGGGCGAGCTCGTGCTCGACCGGGTCCGGCTCGCCTCCTCTCCCGAGACCGAGTTCCTCGCGACCTGCGTGGAATTCGTCCAGGACGGCCGCCTGACCGGCTGGATCATGAGGCTGGCCCCGGAATCGTCGAGCGCGCGCGCCGGCATCCGCCTGCTGGCGGGCTCCGAGCAGGCCGTCAAGGAACGCTTCGCCGCGCTGCTCGCCGTGAGCCACGCGGTGGTCAACTCGCTCGACCTGGATACCGTGCTCGACACCATGGTGCGGGAGGTCCGCAAGGTGGTCCCGCTGGACGAGTGCACGGTGTTCCTGCTCGACGAAGCCGAGCAGGTCCTGAGGCCGGCGGCGTGCGTGATCAACGAGTACCGCGACGAGGTCATGGCGCTGCGCCTCAAGCCGGGCGAGGGCATCACCGGCACGGTGGCCCTGACCGGCGAGGGGCTCATCGTGAACGACGCGCTCAACGACCCGCGCGCCATGCAGGTCCCGGGCACCCCCGAGGAGCGCTCGGCGCTCCTTTGCGTGCCGCTCAAGGTGCGCGATCGGGTGGTGGGCGTGATCACCCTGATCCGCAACGGCGAGGCGGGCTTCGAGGACCAGGAGCTCGAGCTCGTGACGCTGTTCGCGGGCCAGTGCAGCGCCGCGATCTCGAACGCGCGGCTCTACGAGCAGACCCGCGCCGCCTACGAGGAGCTGCGCGAGACCCAGTCGCAGCTGGTCCAGTCCGCGAAGCTCAACGCGCTCGGCGAGATGGCCGGCGGGGTGGCCCACGACTTCAACAACATCCTGGCCGCGATCCTCGGGCGCACGCAGTTGCTGCTCCAGAGCGTCACCGATGAGGAGGTGCGGCGCCAGCTGCTGGTGGTCGAGCAGGCGGCGCTGGACGGCGCGCAGGCGGTGCGCCGGGTCCAGGAGTTCACGCGGCTGCGGCAGGACGAGCGCTTCGAGACGCTGGACGTGAACCAGGTGCTGCTGGGCGTGCTCGAACTGACCCGTCCGGCCTGGGAGGCCGAGACCAAGCGCCGCGGCATCAGCGTGGCGACCGCCGTGGACCTGCGGGCCGTCCAGCCCGTCGCCGGCAACGCCTCCGAGCTGCGCGAGGTGTTCACGAACCTGGTGCTGAACGCGGTGGACGCCATGCCGTGGGGCGGCACGCTCACGCTGGCGAGCGCCGACGAGGACGGCGAGGTGGTGGTCCGCGTCCGCGACACCGGGGTCGGGATGGACCCGGAGACCCTGGGGCGCGTCTTCGACCCGTTCTTCACCACCAAGGCGGTCAAGGGCACCGGGCTCGGGCTGTCGGTGGCCTACGGCATCGTCACGCGTCACCACGGACGCATCCAGGTGCAGAGCGAGCCGTGCCAGGGCACCGAGTTCACCGTGCGCTTCCCGGTGTCGTCGGTCGCCGAGGCCGAGTGCACGGCCTCGGCGCTCGAGCCGCTGCCGCGCCTGCGGGCGCTCGTGGTGGACGACGAGGAGCCGGTGCTGCACGTCATGGGCGACCTGCTGCAGGCGCTCGGCCAGGACGTGCGGGTCGAGCTGGGAGGGGCCGCCGGAGTCGAGGCGTTCTCGCGCGAGCCCTTCGACGTCGTGTTCACCGACCTGGGCATGCCCGAGGTCAACGGCTGGGACCTGGCGCTCGCCGTGAAGTCCCAGCGGCCCGGGACGCCGGTCGTGATCGTGACCGGCTGGGGCGCGCAGCTCGAGGGCGGCACCCTGCAGGCGCGCGGCGTGGACTTCGTGGTGCCGAAGCCGTTCTCGCTGGAGGACGTCTCGCGCGTGCTGCGTCAGGTCACCGAGCGGCTGGCCGACGCGGCCTGAGCCGGTTGGCGGTGCGCGTGCAGAAGCACCCGGGTGACGACCGGGCCCCCGGCCCTCGCCTGTCCGCCGCCCGCGC
>CAYHRW010000065.1:0-12270 GCA_964359105.1 uncultured bacterium | reverse complement strand
TCCTTTGCGGATTGTGCACGCACCGCGGCGCTCGCTACACTGCTCGGCCATGTCCGAACCCGTCGTCGAAGCCGGCCTTCCACCCGTCTCACGCGCGGGCCTGACTCCCCGATGGGTCTGGCCCGCGATCGCGCTCCTCGCTGCCGCGACCGTGGTCTCGAGTCCGGTCCTCGGAAGCCCGCTCGGTCTGGTGCTGCCCGGATTCGTCGTGCTCGCGCTGGCGGGGGTCTTCGTGTGGCGCTCGCCCCTGCTGGCGGCCTCGTTCGTGCCGGCGCTCATGCCGCCTCCACAGTTCGCGAAGGTCTTCGCCTACGAGGTCGCGCTGCTATTCACGGCCGGGCTGGTGCTGCTCGCGGGATTGCGCGCGCGCCGCGAGTGGATCTGGAAGCTCGACGCGATCGAGGCCGCCGTTGCAGGACTCCTGCTCTGGGCCGTGTGCACGGGGTTCTGGAGCGAGAGCCTGTGGTGGTGGACCTTCGGCGTTCGGAAGATGGGAATCGGGTTCCTCGCCCTGTGGACGGCCTGGCGGCTGGGACGCTGTTTCCAGGACCGGTGGCTGCCTTTCGGCATCGTGACGGGCATCTACGCGCTCGGCTTAGCGACGCTCGTGAAGGCCGCGAGCGTCGGCGCGTTCACGGCGGGATCCAGCTACTCGCGCAGCGAAGGCACGAGCCTTGGCTGGGGCACTTCGAATTTCATCGGTACTCTGCTCGTGCTCATGCTCCCGACGGCCCTGCACATGGCGCTGCACGATCCACGGCGCGGCATGCGCGTGACCGCATGGATGACACTGCCGCTGGTGGCCCTCGTCGTGGCTGTCGCGGCGTCGCGTGGCGGAGCGTTGCTCGTCGTGCTGGTCGCGCTGCTCCTCGTCTTCGGCGGGCGAGTCCGGCGGAGCACGTTCCTGGTGCTCGCGGGCGTGGCGCTCGCCATCGCGGCGCTGCTCGCGGGGCCGGGTGGCGCGCAGCTCCTCGAGCGATTCACCAGCCCCCGCGAGCTCGGGAGCGTCGTGGTGCGGCTCCTCTACTTCCGGGAGGGCTGGCACCGGCTGCTCGAGTATCTGCCGTGGGGCATGGGACTGGGCCAGGGCTTCGTGCAGCTCGACCGGCTGGCGACGGTCGACCCGCACAACTATTGGCTGGTGGTCGGGCCCGAGCTCGGGCTCCCCGGACTTGCGCTCTGGGTGACCGTGCTGGTCCTGATCTGGCGGCGGGCACAGGCCATGGCACGATCGGCGCAGACGCGCGCGATGGCGCGGACGCTGCAGTTCACGCTCATCATCTCGCAGGTGAATTCGCTCTACGAGCCCACCTTCCAGGGGCTGCAGTACCAATTCCTCTTCTACTGGATCGTGGGGACGTGCCTGGGCGGTGGGTCGGCCGCCGTTGCCGTGACATCGGCAGGCGAGGAGAGCGCGTCCGATCAGCTCCGCGCGGGCATCACAGACCCGCCACGCAGCGCCACGTAGAGCGCCGAGCCGGCGAAGGCCAGCACGCCTGCGGCGAGGGCAAGCAGCAGCTTCCTGGGCCGGCTGTGACGCTCGGGCGGGACCGCTGGGTCGAGCACCTGGACGGTAGGCGTGTCCTGTGTCTCCTGGATGCGCGCGTGCTCGAGTTCGGCGGTGAGCAGCAGGTAGAGCTGCTCCTGGACCCTGGTGTCGCGGATCAGGCGCTGCAGCGCGGTCTGGAGTGCCGGCAGGGCGCCGATGCGCCGGTTCAGCTGCTCCAGCTCGTTGAGCGTCTGGACGACCTGCTCGTTGTCTTCGCGCAGGTAGCTCCGCAGCACTCCGAGCCGCACCTCCAGCGCGATCTTCTGCGCCATGAGGTTCGCGGACGCCGACACGTCTGCCGAGCTGAGCGACGCCGGCACCACCGCGTGGTGCGATTCCTGGTACTCACGCAGCGCCTTCTCGTTCGCACGCAGCAGCGAGTCGGTCTCGGCGACGCGCCGCTCGAGGAACACGCGCGTGCGGTGCGCCTGCGTGTTGCGCTTCTCGATGTTGTAGCGGTCGAGGGATTCGAGCATGGCCATGGCCATTGCGGCCGCCCGCTTCGGGTCGCGGTCCTCGACGGAGACGGTGATCGTGCCGTCCGGCGCGAGCTTCACACCCGTGTTCCGCCCGAGCGCCTTGAGCGTCTTCTCGCGGCTCCCGAGGTGGTAGACCTTCATGAGCTGGAACTGGTCCACGACGGACTCCTGGACCGTGCGGCTCTTGAGAATCGCCTTGAAGATGTCGGCCGGGGTGAAGTACTCGCCGAGCTCGCCGAAGGTCGGGAACTTGCTCAACGCCCTGCCCGCCATGGTCAGATTGGAGAGCAGGTCGGCTTCTTCGGGAGGCAGGATGACCGCCGTCGCCCGATACCACTTCGGAAGCAGGAAGGCGATCCCGAGCGTGAGGAGCATGGCCGCGAGCGTGACCGCGCCAACCCTCGCGCGTTCGCGCCAGACCTGGCGGCCCATCGTACGCAAGTCGACGCCAGAGGCGCTCTCGGCGGGCTCGGAGGACCGCTCGAAGGGGCGAACGCTCATCTCACGCTCCGAATCGCGATGACGATGGTGGCCACGCCGGCGAGCGCGGTCAGCAAGTCGCGGGCCTGCTGCCACACCGTGATGTCGGGCTTCTCCGGCACCCACACGAAGTCGCCTGGATCGAGCGCGCGCACGTTGCGCGCGAGCAGGGTCTGGCCGGTCACCGCGCGCGTCACCCGCACCTTGCCGCGCCAGGCCCGGTCGGTGAAGCCGTCCGCCTGCGCGACGTAGTCCTCGATCTTCTGGCCGCGCACGTAGCTCAGGATCCCCGGCCGCCGCACTTCGCCATCCACGCGGATCGAGGAGACCAGCCGATCCACCCGCACCATGTCGCCATCGCGCACCAGCAGGTCGAGGTCCTTGTCCCCCTGCAGCCGGGCCCAGTCCACGCGGTAGTCCTCGCGCAGGCCCGCGAGCCTGGTGCGCAGCATCTCGTATTCGGAGGAGGTGAGGTCGTTGCGCGAGAGCCGCAGCAGGCGCTCGAACTCGGGGTCCTTCTCCCCCGAGAGCGGACTGCGGCGGTGGACCCGGATGGCCGACAGGTCCGCCGAAGGCAGGAAGCCGTCCGCGGCCGCCACCAGGTACGAGAGCCGCGTGCGGCCCTCGACGATCGGGTACACACCGGGTCGCATGATCTCGCCCACGATGACCGCCTCGTGCTGCAGGTGGTACTGCGGGATGTAGTAGACGTAGAGTCGCTCGCCCTCCCCGAGCGGCGGGTTCGTGCGCCGCGCGTAGACGTCGCCCAGGCTCACCCACAGGGACTCAGGGGTGAACGGCTTCGGGAACCGCACCAGCAGCGCGCGCCCCGCGTCGGCGGCGGGCAGGGGGTCGCCGGCCAGGCGCAACAGCGTGAGCAGGCTGTCACGCGGCCCCAGCTCGAACCGCCCAGGGCGCGCCACCGCGCCCTGGGCATAGATGAACTCGACCGCCACCGGCACGTTGATGACGTCACCGTCCTGCAACCACGGGTTCCCGCTCGCGTCGCCGGTCCGCAGGAACAGGTCGAGGTCCGCGATCTCGCGCGTGCCGTCGCGGTGAAGCACCTCGATGCGGCGCCGCGAGGCGCCCTCGAGGAGCGCGTCGCGTGACAGCACGTCCGCGACCCGGCTGGTGCCGTTGGCCGGCGTAGGGCCGGGCACGCGCACCTCGCCGGTGAGATAGACGAGGAAGGTGCGCGGCCGCGCGAGGCGCAGGTCCATGTGCACGCCCCTGAACTGCGTGGCCATCCGCCCGAGCAGCACCTCGCGCACGCGGCTCAGGGCGAGGCCGTCCACCTGCATGGGCCCCGCGCCGGGCACCAGCACCGTGCCCTCGGGCCCGACCTCGAGCGGCAGGCTCCGCGACACGCGGCCCCAGAGCTGGAGCAGCAGCATGTCCCCTGGCCCCACTCGGTAGACGTCGGAGTCCACCGCACCCGGGAGCTGCAGGATCCCGCGGCCGAGAGTGGTCAGCCCTGAAGCCTCGCTTTCACCCACTCCCGTCGAAGTCGTACGCGACTCGGTCTTCCCCGACGGCGCCTGCCCGGCACCGGTGTCGGGCGTCTCCTGCGCCCGCGCGGGCATTGCCACGCACGCGAGCGCCAGCAGCAGCGCGGCGCACAGGAGCCTGCGCAGGACGCTCACGCTTTGACCTCCTTGAGCACCCGGCGCTGGCCGTACATGCGCTCGTAGTAGGCGCGGAACTCGCCCTCCTTGATCGGCCGCCACCACGCCTCGTTCTGCCGGAACCACTCGACGGTCTGGCGGATGCCGTCCTCGAACGCGATCGCCGGCTTCCATCCGGTGAGCCGCGTGAGCTTCGAGGAGTCCACGGCGTAGCGCCGGTCGTGCCCGGGACGGTCCTCGACGTGACGGACGAGGCTCGCGGGCTTGCCGAGCAGCCTCAGGATCGTGCCGGTGATGGTGAGCACGTCGAGCTCGTGCTGGGCGCCGATGTTGAAGGTCTCGCCCTCGACGCCGGGATGCTCCAGCAGCGTGACGAGCGCCGCGCAGTGGTCCTCGACGTGGAGCCAGTCGCGCCGGTTCAAGCCCGTGCCGTAGACCGGGAGCGGCTGGTCGTCAATGGCGTTGGTGACGAACAGCGGCACCAGCTTTTCCGGGTACTGGCGCGGGCCGTAGTTGTTCGAGCAGCGCGTCACCACCACCGGCAGCCCGTAGGTCGCCCAGTAGGCGTAGGCGAGCCGGTCGCCGCCGGCCTTGCTCGCGGCGTAGGGGCTGCGCGGGTTCAGGGGCCAATCCTCGGTCGAGTGGCCCTCGAGCACCTCGCCGTAGACCTCGTCGGTCGAGACCTGGATGAAGCGCCGGAGTCCCGCGCGCCGCGCCTCCTCGCACAGCACGAACACGCCGAAGACATCGGTCTGGATGAACTCCCCCGGGGTCTCGATCGAGCGGTCCACGTGCGACTCGGCGGCGAAGTTGAGGGCGACGTCGCAGCCCGCCATCGCCTGCGCCACCGCCTGCGGGTCGCGGATGTCGCCGTGGATGAACGTGAGGGACCCGGCCGGGAGGCCGTCGAGGTTCTCGCGGCGCCCCGCGTAGGTGAGCGCGTCGAGCACCACCACGTGGCTCGCAGGGAAGCGGCCGAGGAAGTAGTGCACGAAGTTCGAGCCGATGAACCCGGCGCCGCCGGTCACCAGCACGCGGCTCCCGTCCAGGCGGTGCCGCTCAGCCATCCTTGCGGCTCCAGTCGTAGGGAATCTCCTTGCTGTTCGGATCCACGCGGAACTCGTCGGGCTGGTCGTAGACGTAGTGCTCGGTCGGCGTGTTGACCAGGTATGCGGGCTCGGTGCCGATCCCCTTCATGCCGTGGAGCACGCCCGCCGGGATCACGAGCAGGATCGGGTTCTGCTCGCCCATGAAGAACTCGTTGACCTCGCCCTTCGTCCTGCTGCCTTCGCGGCGGTCGTAGAGCGCGACCTTGGCCATGCCTTTCACGAACACGAAGTGGTCGGTCTGCTTCTGGTGCCAGTGCCAGCCCTTGACGACACCCGGGTAGACGACTGACAGGTAGACTTGGCCGAACTTCTGGAAGAACTCGTCGTCGTCGCGCATCATCTCCATGAGGAAGCCGCGCTCGTCCGGGATGACCTTGAGCTTCTTGATCTTCACTCCGTCGATCATGCCGTCCTCCTCCGTGGGCGGCCCTTCGTGCGTCCCGGCTTCCGCGCGCCCGCCCGCGCGGCGGCCCGCCCGCGGCCCACGCCGATGTGCCTCATCCCGGCCGCCTCCACCTCCCCGGGGTCGTAGATGTTGCGCAGGTCGCACAGCACCGGCCGCCGCATCAGGCGCTTGAGCCGGCGCAGGTTCATGTTCCGGAACTCGTTCCACTCGGTGACGATCGCCACCGCGTCGGCGCCCTTCGCGCAGTCGTAGGCGTCCTTCGCGAACGTGACCCCGCGGAGCTCGCGCAGCGACGCCGCGCCGGGCATGGCGACCGGGTCGAAGACGCGCACCCGCACGCCGCGGCGGCGGAGCCCGCCGATGATCTCGAGCGCCGGGGCCTCGCGCAGGTCGTCGGTGTTGGGCTTGAACGAGAGACCGAGCACCGCCACGCAGCCGCCGCGCGCCGCCCGCCCCATGCCGCCCACGATCTTCCCGACCATGCGCTTCATCTGGTTCTGGTTGGCGGCGATGGTGGCGTCGACGATGCCGGCCGGCACGCCGGCCGCGCGCGCGAAGGCCGAGAGCGCGAGCGTGTCCTTGGGGAAGCACGAGCCGCCATAGCCGGGGCCGGCGTGCAGGAACTTGGCGCCAATCCGCCGGTCCATGCCCATGCCCTTCGCCACCGCCTGCACGTCCGCGCCGAGCGCCTCACACACGTTCGCGATCTCGTTGATGAAGGAGATCTTGGTGGCGAGGAAGCAGTTCGAGGCGTACTTGATGAGCTCCGCGCTCTCGAGCGTCGTCACCACCATCGGCGTCTCGATCAGAAACAGCGGGTCGTGGATCTTTCTGAGGATCTCCGCCGCCCGCTTCGACTCGGCGCCGATCACCACGCGATCCGGGCGCATGAAGGTCTCGATCGCCGAGCCCTCGCGCAGGAACTCGGGGTTCGAGGCCACGTCGAACTTGGCCCCGCGCTTCGCATGCTTCGCGATCCACGCGTACAGCGAGCGCGCGGTGCCCACCGGGGCAGTGCTCTTCTGCACCACCAGCTTGTAGCCATCGAGGGTCTGCGCCACGATTTTCGCCACCGCGTAGATTGCGCTGGTGTCGGCGCTGCCGTCGGACTTCGGGGGCGTGCCGACGGTGATGAACACGACCTGCGAGCCCTTGAGCGCGGCCTTGAGATCGCTCTCGAAGCGCAGCCGCCCTTCCTGGACGTTGCGGGCCACGATCTCGGGGAGCCCCGGCTCGAAGAACGGCAGCTCGAGCGCCCTCATGCGCTCGACCTTGCCGGCGTCCGAGTCGACGCAGGTCACGGTATTGCCGAAGTCGGCGAGGCAGGCGCCGGTCACCAGACCGACGTAGCCGGTGCCGACCACAGTGATGGAGTACAAGCAACGTCCTTTCGATGGAGTGCGCGGGGTTGCGCGACCGTGGTGCGAGCGGCCTAGCGGACGCGCCCCAGACTGAATCAGCGCGACAGATTAGGCGCTGGACTGGGGCACGGTCAACCCGTTGTCCCCTGACGTAAGACTTCGCCCTCGTGGCCCGGAACCGGCGTCTCGTCCGCAGGATGCATCCGGACCGGTTCGTCCCGCTCGCGCCGCCTCCGCGCCGGGACCACAGGACAACCTGCGACCCGATGCGCGAGCGGCGCTCGCCCCGCGCGTCTAGCTCCCTCCTCCGGCGCGCGCCCGCCACTCGTCCAGCACCTCATCGATCGTTCGCTCGATCGGAACCTCCGCGCGCCACCCGACGTCGCGCGCGATCGCGGAGGCATCGCCCACGAGATAAGGGACGTCGGCGGGCCGCAGCCGCGCTGGATCCACCTCGACGCGGATCGGCACGCGTGAGCGCGCGATCATCATCCGCACCACCTCGGTCAGCTTCACCCCTTCCCCGCGGCACACGTTGTACGCCGCGCCCGACTTCCCCCCCTTGATCAGCGCGAGGTAGGCGCGCACCACGTCGCGGACGTCGGTGAGATCGCGCGTCACGTCGAGGTTGCCGACGTGAAGTACGGGCTCGGAGCGTCCGGCCTCGATGGCGGCGATCTGCTCGGCGAATGTAGGCACCACGAAGCGCGTGGTCTGGCCGGGGCCGATGTGTGCGAACGAGCGGGTGCGGATCACGTCGAGGCCACCCCGGCGCCCGTGCGATTCGGCGAGCGCGTCGGCGGCCGCCTTGGAGAGTGCGTACGGGCTCACCGGGGCGAACGGCGCGTCTTCCGTGACGCGCGTGCCCTCGGGCTGAGGCCCATACACCTCACCGGTCCCCACGATCAGCACCCGGGCGCGCGGCGCTCCGCGGCGCACCGCCTCGAGCAGGTTCCAAGTGCCGACGGTGTTGATCGTGAAGGTTTCCTCCGGGATCTCGAAGGAGCGCCCCGCGCTGCTCTGGCCGGCAAGGTGGATCACCACATCGGCCCGCGCGGCGGCGATTGCGGCGGCGATTGCGTCGGGATCCCGCAGGTCGGCCACGTGCCAGCCGGCAAGCGGGAGCACGGGCGGCCCGCCGGGCCCAGCGCCCTGCACCCGGGCGCCACGCGCGGCCAGCACGCGCAGGACGTGGAGACCGACGAACCCATCGGCACCCGTGATGAAGACGCTCTCGAGCCTCACCAGACCTTCCCACGACGCGTGCCCGCTTCAGCGCCCACGATCCCTCGGCAGCATGACCAAATGGAGGTACGGGTACCAGGCTTGCGGCGGCAGCGGCCCGCCCGAGAGGGCGTGGACGGCGCCGCGCAGCACCGATCCGGCAGTGCGTTTCCAGGCCGGAGCCGGCGCGCCGCCCGCCCCGTACAGTGGTGGAACTTGATCGAGCGGCGGATACACGAGCTCGTCCGGGAGGAACTCCACATCGAAGCCGCTCGCATCGAAGCGGCGGCGGATCGCGTTGTACGATCGGTAGTAGACATCCCAGCTGCCATCCTTGGAGATCGCGTAGCGGCGGCGCGCGCCGTGCAAGCGTACCCATGCCGAAGCCAGACTGCGGGGCATCCACGGCACCAGCAGCAGGCCGGTGTGGTCGTCGCGCGGCTGCCAGCGGTTGGGCACCTGCACGATCACGACTCCGCGGCACACGCGGTGCAACTCGAACACCACGCGATCAAGCACGTCGTTGCTGAGGTGTTCGAGCACGACCAGCAGAGTGACCACGTCGAAGTGTTTGTCTTCGAAGGGGAGCGGCCCGCCCTCGTGGAGCACGAACCGCTCCCCGGGCACGCCGTTCTCCTCCGCCAGGAGCTGGGCGAGCTTCAGATGTTCGGCATGCACATCGATGCCCCAAGCTTCGAAGCCTAGCACGTTCATGAGCACGGTGAGCTCTCCGCTCCCACATCCGAAATCGAGCACGCGAGGCGCGGCTCCGCGTCCGCCGCGTTGCGCAAGATACGGCAGAAGTGCGGCAAGCCAGCGTCCGTAGCCTGCGTCCTCCTGCTCGGTCTTGGCGAGGTAGTCACGGACGATTGCATCGTATACAAAGGTGCCGCGCAGCGGCTCTAATCTTTCCAGCGCGGCCCGGAGGAAGCGCTCCGCCCTAACCACCGGCTGCGCCCTCGACCGCCCGCCCGAGCGCGCCCTCGAACGCCGTGGTGGCGATCTCCCAGTCGCGCGCCAGCGCTCGTTGGGCCGCCACCAGCCCCATGCGCTTCAGGCGGGCGGGGTCCTGGAGCAGCCCGAGCACCGCTCGCGCCATGCCCTCTACGTCGCGGGGCTCCACCAACTCGCCGCACACCCCGTGTTCGACGAACTCGGGCACCTCCCCGACGCGGGTCGAAACCACGACGCAGCCGGCGGCCATGGCCTCGAGGGGCGGCAGGCCGAAGCCCTCGAAGCGGCTGGCGTAGAGGAACACCTCAGCGCGCGTGTAGAGGTCACGCAACTCGTCGTCACTCGGCGTGGACACGAAATTGAGAAATGCAGGCCGTCGGCTGAGCGCCCGCGGATGGCCGAAGGCGCGGATCGTGAGGTCGGGGCGCGCGCGTCGGATACGCTCGAGCGCATCGACGGCATCCCCGGCTCCCTTGCGCTCGCCGGGAATGAGCACCGTGAGGACGCCGGCCCTCTCGTCCGCCGGGGCGCCACCCCAGAACGCAGTGTCCACGCCGTTCGGCACCACGGCCTCGACCGTCACGCCGAGTTCGCGCTGCAGCACATTCGCAGTGAAGTGCGAGCCTGCGACCCGAAACAGCGGCAATCGGTAGGTGGCATCCACCACCGGCGCGGGACCGCTGTCGAGTTCGCGGTGTTGCACCAGGTAGACGCCTGCCCCCTTGCGCGCGGCGAGGCGCGCCACCGCGATGGCAGTTGGCCACGCCGTGGCCACCACCGCGTCGGCGTCGGGCATGAACCTGTCCGCGATCCACGGCACCATCTCGATCTGCCACGCGACCGGATTCCGGGGGGGCCGCGCCCCGAACCGGGCGTTGCGCAGCAGGGACCTGAGCCACGGACGCAGCTCTGACCACGGGCCTGGCCCGGGCCGGAACCGAAAGGGCACGAACGGACACACCACGCGCACCCTGTGGCCGCGTGCGCGCAGGCGGCGCGTGTACTCGTAGACCACTCGCACCCCGCCCGTCCAATGCGGGAAGGGAAGCACGAAGGTCACGCGCACTGGCTCATTCCACCGTCGCGGCTGCGCGAGGGCCCGGTCCAAGCACCCGGCGCAGCTCGCTCCAGTCCAAGTAACGCGACATCCCGATGACGACGGCCGCAACTGCGGCGCCAAGGGCCGCGAGCAGGACCATCTGCAGCCAGACCCCACCCCCCGAAGGCGGTGGGATCGCGCGACCCAGCAGCCAGGCAGCGCACGCCCCGGCGCCTCCTGCCAGCGCGGGCACAGCGTGGAGCGTGAAAACGAGTCTCACGCGCGACCAGCGCAGCAGCGCTGCCAAAGTCCAGAGGAAGTAGAGCATCCCGACGCCGTTCGAGAGGACCCATGCCACGAGTGCACCCGCGAGTCCTAGGCGCGGCACCAGCCAGAGGCTGAGCGCGAGGTGCAGTCCGACCACGAGAACGGCGAAGCGCGCCTCGAGGTCAGGCCGCCCGATTCCTCGGGCGATGGTGGTGCCCATGCCGGTGGCCAGCGCGGCTGCAAAACCGAGCGCGAGCGCCCGCAGCACGCCCGCCGATGCCGCGTGCCCGGGCCCAAGCCAGGCCAAGATCAGACGGTCGGCGGCCCCCACCAGCGCCGCCATCGTGATCGCGCCGGTTGTGAGCACATATCGGCTCCCTCGCTCGTACAGATCGCGCAGACGTGCCAGGTCGCCAGCGGCGTGCATCGCGGCCGCGGCCGGCAGCACGGCGACCAGCAGCAGTCCGGGGATCGTGCTGGCCGAGAGCGCAACGCGCGCGCCCAGCTCGTAGGGCGTAACCGACGCCAGCCCAACGAAGCGTGACAACAGGAACTTGTCTAGCTGGAGGTGAATGGCACCCATGAGGTTCGAAATCTGCATCGATCGCCCAAACGCGATCGAATCGCTGAGGCGGGCGACGGCGGCACGCGGCGAGCCCCACCGGAACGCCGGTACGGCACGGTGCAACAAGGCGGTGCCGAGCAGGGCCCCGAGCGCCCAGCCGCACCCGACGTTGATCACCAGCCCCCGGAGCCCCCAGCCCTGCCACAGCACCAGCGCCATTCCCACGGCCTGCTGAAACGCGACAAGGAGCACAACCTGGTTTGCGAGATCGAAGCGCCCGTAACCCTGCGCGGTCGCCACCGTGACGTTTGTGAACCCCGCCAGCGCGAACACCGCCGCTCCGGCGTAGGTCGCGAACATCGCCAGGTCCACTGTTGCGGGCGGAATGCGCAGCCACTCGAGCGCCCGTTCCCTGAGCGTCAGCGTGACGGCCAGCCAAATCGCCCCAAGTACTGCGAAGCCCAGCAGGCCCAGGGTTGCGAAGGCCCCGGCCTCATCGTGGCTCCCGCGCTCGCGTGCGGCCGCGACGTGACGCACCGTGCCTTGCACGAGACCGAAGTCCAGCGCCCCAAGATATCCCGTAAGGGCGAAAAACAGCGACCAGATTCCGAAGACCTCGGGCCCGAGGGTACGCAGGATGGAGGGAGTAAAGACGATCCAAACCACAAGCCCGGCAACACGGCCAGAGGCCACGTGAAGGGTCTGGCGCACGAGTCGCTTCCCGAGACCCGGCGTGATCGCGCCGTCTCCCGTCGTGCCCGAACTCACGAGTAGTGCGGACGGTGTCGACGGTAGTACTCAACCGTGCGCCGCACGCCCTCTTGTTGAAGCGTCACCGCCGGCCGCTCCGCGCTCAGTGCGTGCGCCAGTACTCGAGCATGTCGAGCAGCGTCTGCTCGAACGGGATGGTCGGCTGCCAGCCCGTGGCCTGGACGAACTTCGAGTTGTCGCCGAGCAGGATCGGCACGTCGCTGGGTCGCAGGCGCGCCGGGTCCTGCCGCACCTCGATCTTCACCCTGGTCATGCCGAGCAGCAGGTCGAGCACTTCACGGATCGCCCAGGCACGGCCCCGGCAGATGTTGTAGACCTCGCCCGGCTCGCACTTCTCGAGCGCCAGCCAGTAGCCGCGAACCACGTCGCGCACGTCGGTGAAGTCGCGCTTCGCGTCCAGGTTGCCGACGCTCAGCACCGGCGGCCTGCGCCCCTTCT
>CAYHRW010000064.1:0-12339 GCA_964359105.1 uncultured bacterium | reverse complement strand
GCGGGCGCGGCGGAGGGCGCCGGCGCGGCGGCGGCCGCGGCGGCCGCGGCGCGGGCGCGCTCGTCGCGGGCGCGCTGCACCTCGTGCTCGTGCTTGCGGGCCATCTCCTCCTTGACCGCCGTCTTCTCGTGGGCCAGCTCGGCCTGGACCTTCTGGACGATCTCGGGCGCGAGCGTGCTCATGTGGTTCTTCACGTCCACGCCGAGACGTTTCACGATCCGGAGGACCGCCTCGCTCGACATGCCGAGGTCCCTCGCCACCTCGTAGACGCGCGGCTTCTTCGCAGCCTTCTCAGCCACGGGGTTCTCCATCGTTCGTGACGGCGCCGGCGGCAGGGCCCTGGGCCGCGCCCGGAGCGCCCGCGTCCGCCGTCTCCGGCGCGGCCTCCATCTCCGGCGTGAACTCCATCTCGGCCGCGGCCGCATCGGGCGGGACTGGCGGATGCGCCGCCAGGTACTCCTGCGCCACCGTCAGCAGCTTCTCGGCCGTCTTGTCCCCGATCCCGGGGATCTCGGTGAGCTTCTCGATCGGCGTGGCGACCAGCTCCTGCACGGTCTCGATGCCGGCGGTGATGAGCTTCTCGGTCGTGGCCTCGCCCAGCTCCAGCCGCTCCACCTCGACGCGGCTCGCGTGCTCCATGTCCTGGCGCCGCTTCTCGTCGGACTTCGAGACCAGGTCGATCTTCCAGCCGGTCAGGCGGGCCGCGAGCCGGGCGTTCTGGCCGCCCTTGCCGATGGCCAGCGAGAGCTGGTCGTCGGCGACCACCACGACCATGCGCTTCTCGGGCTCGACCACCTTGACGTCCATGACCCGCGCCGGGGACAGCGCGCGCGACACGAACACCGTCGAATCCTGCGACCACGGCACGATGTCGATGCGCTCGCCGCCCAGCTCGCGCACGATGCTCTGCACGCGCGACCCCTTGAGGCCCACGCACGAGCCGACCGCGTCCACGCGCGGGTCGGTCGAGTAGACCGAGATCTTCGAGCGCGCGCCGGCCTCGCGGGCCACCGCCTTGATCTCGACGATGCTCTCGGCGATCTCCGGCACCTCGCTCTCGAACAGCCGGCGCAGGAAGTCGGGGTGGGTCCGCGACAGGATGACCTGGGGTCCCTTCGCCGACTTGTCCACGTTGCACACCACCGCGCGCACGTAGTCGCCCTGCCGATGGTAGGAGCGCGGGATCTGCTCGCGCGCCGGCAGGAAGCCCTCCGAGTGCTCGAGCTTCACGATGACGTTGCCGCGATCCACCTGCTGGACCACGCCGCGCACCAGCATCCCGATCTTGTCGGAATACTCGCGGAAGACGCGGTCGCGCTCGGCCTCGCGCACGCGCTGGATGAGCACCTGCTTCGCGGTCTGGATGGCGTTGCGACCGAATTCCTGGATCGAGAGCAGGAACACCAGCACGTCGCCGACCTGGGCATCCGGTCGGGTCGCGCGCGCCTCCTCGACCGTGAGCTGGAGCGCCGGGTCCTCGACGTTCTCGGCCACCGTCTTGCGCAGCGCCACCGAGATCGAGCCGGTCTCGTTCGAGAACTTCACCTCCACGTCCGCCGTGGCGCCGTACTTCTTCCGCACGGCGCTCGCGAACGCGACCTCGAGCGTCTCGATGAGCACCGCGCGATCCATGCTCTTCTCGCGCGTGATCTGGCTCAACGCATCCAGGATTTCGTTGTTCATCGAGGCCCTCCCCGTGGATGCGGGGCATTCGAGGAGGCCTCGCGGGCCTTCCTCGCCTCCCCCCACGGATCGACGATCAGGCGGGCCATCTTCACCTCGGCCCACTCGAACCAGTGTTCCTCGCCCTCTTCGGTCCTGATCCCGGCGCGGCCGCCCACCGGGCCGAGCAGCGTGCCGTCGTAGTTGCGGCGACCGTCCCGCGCCTCGAGGGTGGTCAGCGCCACCTTGCTCCCGGCGAAACGCGCCACCGCCTCGAGCGTGCGGATCGGCCGGTCCATCCCGGGCGAACTCACCTCGAGCCGGTAGCTGCCGGCGATGGTCTGATTCATGTCGAGACCGTCGGCCAGATGCCGGCTGAATATCGCACAGTCCCCGACCGTGACGCCCCCGGGCTTGTCGAGCAGCACCCGGACCACCCGCTGGCGGCCCAGGACCGCGAACTCGACGTCCACCAACTCGAAGCCCGCCTCGTCGGCCAGGGGTGCGGCGAGCTGGCGAACCTCTTCTCTGGCTTCCACTTTCGCTCCGGACAGGGACAAAAAACGGAGTGGTCGCACCTGCCCCACTCCTGGGCCGGCACAATACAAAAGGTATCCGCGAAAGGCAAGCCGCAAGTGCCCCGGCAGGGTGGCCCGACCGACCGCGGCAGGGCCGCCCGCGCGTGCGTCGGGGCACCCGGCAGGCGTGCCGGGCGGACCTGCGGAGCGGGGCTAAGGCGCTGCGGCCAAGGGACTGGCGTAGACCAGCCAGGCCGCCACCCGGGCCACTTCGGCCAGGCTGGCGGCCGAGACCTGATCGGGTTGGTCGCGGCGAGTGTGCCAGGCCGGGAAGTCGAAGTCGACGATGTCCACCGCCGGGATGCCGGCGTCGAGCAGCGGGATGTGGTCGTCGGTGAGGTTCCAGCGCGGGTCGGACCGGAAGTGGCGCGCGCCGGTCGCCCGCGCGCCGTCCATCACCAGCTCCACCAGGTTGGCGGCGCGCCGCGCCGAGTTCACCTCGGGGTGGATCTCGAGGTCGCGGTCCCCCACCATGTCGAACAGGAACGCCGCGGCCGGCCGCGCCTCCGCCGGGGACGCCGCCAGCCGCGCGGCGTAGGCGCGCGCGCCCAGGCAGAACTCCTCGGGCCGGTCCGCCCGGCCCTGGTCCTCGCCGTCGAAGAACACCAGATCCACGCCGACGCGCGGCGGACGGCGGTGCATGAGCTCGGCGACCTCGAGGAGCACGGCCACGCCCGAGCCGCCGTCGTTCGCTCCCGGCACCGGGTCCCCGCGGTGCGCGGGGTCGGGGTCCCGGTCCGCCCAGGGGCGCGAGTCCCAGTGCGCGCACAGGACGATGCGCCGGCCGGCGGACCCGTCCGTGGGCGCGGGGCCGAAGCGCGCGACCACGTTCGTGAGCGCGAGCGGGCGGCCGTCGATCGTGTCGGCGAACGACTGGGGCTCGACCCGGCCGCCGAGCCGCGTCAGCTCGGCCGTCAGCCAGCGCAGCACCGCCGCGTGGCCGGGCGTGCCCGGGACGCGCGGGCCGGCCTCCACCTGCCAGCGCACGCGCGCGAGCGCCCGCTCGCCATCCACCTCGTAGCGCGCCGCGCACGCGCCGGGCAGCGTCAGCACGGCCAGCAGGACGGGCACGGCGCGCCGCGGGCTCATCGGCTCAGAAGGTGAATTGCGCGCGCAGCTCGACGCGCACGTTGCGCCGCTTGACGGAGCGCTGGCGGTCGTTGCTCTGGCCGTAGCCCAGCGACAGGTTGCCGGTCACGTTGGTGCTGAAGGCGTAGGACCCGGTGCCGTTGAGCGAGAGGCGGTCCTCCCTGACCGGGTAGAGCGTGCTGCCCGGACGGGCGCGGCTCTGGTCCTGGTAGACCACGGTGCCGCCGCTGCGCATCTCGAACTGTCCGGTCAGCCCCAGCGTGACGGTGCTGCTCACGGTCTTGCTCTTGCCCAGCAGGTTGACCTTCTGGCCGCGCGAGTACGAGCGGCTGACGCTGAAGTTCACCGTGGTGTTGCGATCCATCGCCAGCGAGTGTCCGAGCTGGAAGTTCTCGCGCTCGGTGTTGCGCTTCTCGATGCGCAGCTCGGCGCGCGCCCCGTTCTTGAAGTCGCCGTTCAGGCCGACCAGCGGGCGCCACTCGCTGCTGGCCGAGGCGCCCGACCTGCTCGAGCTGTTGTTCACGAACTCGGTGACGGTCGAGCGGCTGTAGGTGGTCCGCAGGCGCGGATTGCGGAGCACGCGATCGAGCCGGATGGCGCCGGCCACGCGGCCGTACTCCACATCGAGGTCCGGGAACCGAGTGGTGTTCGACCGGTTGCGCACGCCGTTGGTGTTGGTCTGCCGCGTGCTGAAGTCGTAACGGGTGTTCATGAACACCCCGAGGCCCAGGTCCACGCGGGTGCGCGCCCCGAAGCGCCAGTCGAGCCCGTCGCTCGCGTCGTTGCCGAACAGCCGCGTGGTGCGGCTCGAGTCCGGGTCGCTCGAGAGCCCGAGAAGGTAGAGCAGGCTCGGCGTGCCGGCGAGACGCGAGTAGCTGCTCGACTTGTTGAACGAGGCGTCGGTCGAGAGCGACCCGATGCGCGCGAGCCACGAGCGCCATGGCAGGGCGGAGCCGCGGCGGCGCGCGCGCGAGGTGTCGGCGGGGGACCCAGGGCGCGACGGGGGCCCGGACCCCGTGGCCAGGCGGTCGAAAGGGAGGTCCCAGTTCATCGAGATCGACTGGCCGTTGCCGACCGAGCGCGTGCCCAGGTCCTTCGAGAGCTCGGGGCCGTTGTTCTGCATGTACTGCGTGCTCCAGTTGAACGAAGGCTTCAGCCAGTTGCCACGGCTCAGCGAGAAGCGCGAGCTCATGGACTGCCGCCAGCTCGTCACCCTTCCTAGGTTGATGAAGCCCATGCGTTCGCTTTTCACGTTCTGCGGCGGCAACATCAGGTTGCGGCGCGCCTCGATGTGATGGTGGAGGAAGTCGAGCGGCCGCGTGTCGGCGCCGAAGTCGATGAACGCGCTGCGCCCGGCCACGTCGTTGCGCAGCCGCAGCGTGTCCCGCAGCGGGCCGACCCGCTCGAAGGAGCGGGCGCGGCTCGTGCTCACCGAGTAGTTCCAGTAGAAGCGCTCGGGAAGCGGGTAGAGCTTCGCCCTGGTGCCCGGCAGGTCGATCGCCAGCAGCCTGCGCGGCGAGATGCCGTAGTTCACGGACGCCCCGGTCGTGCCGCTGCTGTCCACCGAGTTCGGGTTGCGGCCCCTCGTCTGCGACCAGTTGTAGCCCGCCGTGATCCCGCCGATGGTGTAGCGCAGGAGCGGATTCGAGCGCTCGCTCCAGTTGCGGGCGTACGAGGTCCCGAACGAGCGGGTCTCGGTGCGGGTCTCGCTGGCCGCGGCGAGCGACCCGCTGCGCACCACGTCGTCGCCGGCCGTGAAGCGCGGCCTGCTCGAGTTGCGCGTGTAGTTGAGGTTGAGCGGCAGGACGATCCCGGTGCCCTCGAAGAACCGGTGCAGGTCGATGTTCGAGCCGAAGTTGAGCTGGTCGAGGCTGTTGCCCGTGCCGCGGCTCTCGCCCACGCTCAGGAAGTCGGCGCCGCGTCCGTTCCACGCCAGGTTGTAGCTCATCAGGTTCGCGAGACGCCCGTTCACGAACACGCGCTGCGCGTGGTCCACGTCCTTGGCCACGTCGGTGGCGCGCAGCTCGTTGAACCACAGCTGTCCGGAATGGAAGGTCCGGCCGGTCCGGTTGAGGAGGCCGAACGAGATGCGCCTCAGGCGCGTGAACGAGGGCCTCCCCTTCACGATGTAGAGGTCGCCCGGGGCCGCGCCCGGGACGCTGTACTCGCTGTCGGCCGCCGCGTAGCCGGGACGGAGCTTGATGTTCGAGAGGTCGGTGAGCCGGATGTCCACCTTCTGCCACGCGATCTGCCGCGCCTGCGACGAGGCGGTGATGCGCGAACGCACCTCGTAATAGTTGCGCTCCAGCTCGTCGGAAGCGAAGCGCACGAAGTAATAGAGCGCGGTGTCCTGCGGGGCCGAGAAGTCGCGGATGTCGAACGCCGCGGCGTACCAGTCGAGCTTGCCGTAGCGGCTGTAGTTCTCGTCGATCGAGAAGGTCTTGAATGCCTCGAGCATGGCGCCCGGCTTGAGGTCCGTGAACTCGAGCGCGAGGGACTGCTCGCGGCGCGTCAGCTCCTGACTGCCGGTGCGGGTCTGGCCCGGATCGAATGGCGCCACGTAGACGTCCGCGTTGTCCACCGAGTTGACCGAGTTGAGCGTGAGCGTCGTGGCGGGCGGCAGCAACGAGATCGAATCGAGGTCGGCCTGCTGCCAGCGGCTGCCCACGATGTCGAGACTCCCGATCATGAGGAGCGGCTTGCGGTACTGGGCGCCCGAGGAGTCGGACTCGACGATGCCCTGCAGCCACACCCGCAGATGCCGCGCGAGCGTCAGGTTCGGGTTGCCGAACCTCACCGCGAGCGAATCGTTGATGGGGACTCGGTAGCGCCGCCAGCCGTTGTCGGGCCCCACGATCGCGGGGTACGACGCGGCGAACTCGCGCTGGACGTCGGTCACCAGGTAGCGGGAGGCGGTGTCGCCGAGATCGATGGTGTACTCGATGTAGTCGTTGTTGATCTTGTCGATCACGCCGTTGAGGTTCAGGTCCTCGGTGTCGGGCGTGGGATTGACGCTCCTGTTCCCCTCGGTCCCGTTCACGGAGACCCAGCTGCGCGGGTCGAGCGCCACCTTCTCGTCGCGCGACACCTGCTGGTCCGGCGTGCGGAAATCGTCGCCCGCCGGGTCCTCGGGCGAGGCGGCCACCAGGTCCCGCGGCGGGTGCGCGCCCTGCTCGCCCCCGCGGTCGAGCAGCCCGTCGTAGCCGGTGTCCTCGTCGTTCGTGTCCGTGACCGTGAGCTGGCCGTCGCGCACCCGGTCCTCGGTGTCGAGCGAGTCGTTGGGCGGCTCGTCCGGCGCGCGCATCTGGTCCTCGCTCACCGTGCCGAGGTCGATGCGGAGCCTGATCCCCGGGTGCGCCGGGCCGCCGCGCACGCGGTGGAGCCCGTCACCCGGGTGGTGCTGGTCGTTGAAGTCGTTCACCCAGATCTCGATGAACTGCGAGCGCGACAGGTCGAGACCCTGCGGGTCGAGCGGATACATGATCGCCGCCCACAGCGGCGCGGTGGGGTCCGACGGGCCCGAGTGCGGCCGGCGCGGCACCGAGAGCGCGAGCACCTGGCGCGAGTTCTTCCCGCCCTGCGCGTCGGTGAGGTTGGGCTTGAGGTCGCGCTCCTTGACCACGTTGAACGGCGAGTACCAGCGCAGCTCGGCGTTGTAGAGCGAATCGGTGACATGCTGCTCGGTGCCCGTCGGCGTCTTCAGGCGCGGCATGCTGGACCAGCGCCAGCGCTCAGAGCCCAGCGAGAGCGACGCCGCGTCGCGCACGCCCTCCATGTCGTCGATGTAGACCTCGTTGCGCGTATTCGGGTTCGGGAACGACATCCCGACCTCGGCCTGCACGTGGAAATCCGACGGCGCGGTGGTGCGCACGCCGGGCAGCCGGTCCACCAGCCGCGTCACCCAGTCGGGGCGGAACGTCCACTCGGTGTTGAGGTCCGAGATCAGGCTGCGCGACGGCTCCTCGCCGAGCCGCGGCCGGAGGTCCTGCGCGCCTTTGCTCTCGTACATGAACGCGCCGCCGAAGCTCTTCTCGCGCCCCTCGAGCCGGAACGCGCTGCCCACCAGGGTGCGCCCGGCCTGCTGGAACAGCGGCGCATACGAGTAGTCCACGTTGAGGTTGTCGCTGGGTCCGAGCTGGCGCTTGAGCGTCACGCGCCCGAGGTCGTAGTCGATGGTGTAGTCGCGATCCCGCGTCCAGGCCTGGCCGTTGACCGTGACGACCTCGGAGCCCTCGAGGATGTTGCCGCGCCCGAGCGTGATCTCGCCCGCGGCCCGCGCGGCGGTGAAGTCCACGTCGATGTAGTAGCGCGAGTCGAGCGCCCGCTGCGGGATGTACTTGTCGTAGATGAGCCGGTTCGCCTCGTCGCCGGCGTCCTTCGGCCCGGTGAGCGCGAAGCGGCGCAGGAGCCGCACGCTCAGCGAGTCCTCGAAGCGGTGGCCGGAGCCCAGCCGCGGCGCGAAGGGGCGCAGGTCGTAGAAGAACAGCACGCCGTTCTCGTAGTCTACGAACAGCCGGGTCTGGCTGTTTACCAGCGTCCCGTCCACCCGGACGTCGTGGCCCCGCACCGGGGTGCCGCTCGACTCGTCGAAGTTGTCGAGGCCCACGGCCTCGAGGTAGGGCACCGGAGTGCCGCCCACGTCCTTCGAGATCTTCGGCGGCACGTCGTTGCCCTTGCGTACCGTGATCTTCAGGCTGGCCGGGTCAATGCGCTGGCCCGGCAACTGGTAGAAGTTCCTGAGCTCGAGCTCGCGCGTGGCGTTGAACGGCGCGCGGGTCGCCAGCGTGTCGAACAGCGCGTTGATCCCGCCCGTGGTGTCGGGCTTGAGCACCGAGTAGGGCGCGCGGATGAGCTTCATGCGGATGGCGCTCGTGCCGTCGGGCAGGGTCACGGTCTCGCCGCCCACCTGGATGCCGTAGGACCCGGTCGAGCCGGCGTCGCGCGCGTTGTAGCTGACCGCGAGGCGCTGGTCGCCGGTGAGCGCGCGCTTCATGCGCAGCACGCGGAAGCTCGGCCCCCACACCTCGCGCACGATCTCGTAGTCCTTGTCGGCGCCGGCGATGAGCTGCACGAAGTTGCCGACGACCGTGTCGGTCTGTGCCGCGGTCGGATCCACGAGCGCGATGCCCTTCGCCTTGTTCGCACTGTTCAGGGCGTTGAAGTCGTCGAAGTAGACCCGGATGCTGGTCTGGTCGATGTCGAGCGAGGGCGTGTTGGGATCGTAAAGCAGGAAGTAGACCCCGCGCACGTAGTCGAAGTCGTTGAGCGTGTAGCTCTGCTTCGAGGCGCCGCCGCCGTAAGAGGCGCGCTCGCTCTTGCCCTCCTGCTTGCTCGCCAGGATGGTGAAGTCGAGCGGCCCGTAGCGCGCCGAGGTCTTGATCCCGAACAGGCCCTCGTTCTTGCCGCTGTACGAGACGTACTGGGTGCCCGGCAGCGTGAGGCTCGTGTTGCCGAGGTCGAGCGCCTGGATGAGATCGTCCTCGTCGCCGCGGTACTTGATGGCGATGCGGTTCGCCAGCGGGATCTGGTTCGCCGAGTTCTGCAGCAGGTTGACGCGGATGCGGTCGGAGAGCTGCCCCTCGAGCCGGATGTCGAGGTCCTGCTGCATATTGAGCGTCGGGAACAGAGAGCGCCGCTGCCCCAGCACGCCGACCTGCTGGTTGGACCAGTCGCTCTGCCCCGAGAGCTTGATGTGCTCCGAGCCCGACACGCTGAGCGCCGGGCCGCCCGGACCGAGCAGGCTCTGCACGCGCTTCGGCAGCGGCGAGGGCAGCGCGAACGAGATCCCGGGGCGCGGCGCGGAGCCCGGGGTCGTGGCGCGCGAGTTGATGTTCTGCTTCGTGCGCTCGAGCCACAGGCGCTGGAAGGTCGTCTGGCTGAGCTCGCGTGCGTACGTGCCGAACGGGCGCCGCACGCCGGGGCCGAGCGGAAGCTCGCCGAGCTGCGTCACCGAGACCACGGTCCCCGAGTCGGGGTCCACCGTCACCCGCAGCGCGCGCGGATCGGGGCGCAGCTGGAGCGCGACCGGACCGCGCACCAGCGGCGCGAGTCCCCCCTTCACGAACTGATTCTCGAGGGCCAGCCGGGATGCCGCCTTCCACGCCGGCGGCAGGGTGTCCGCGGGCGCCGGCGGACGGGCGCTCCGGAACCCGAAATGCGGGAAGCCGATGAGGAGGATCAGGGCTGGAAGGGAAGTCAGCATGGACGCCTGAAAGCGGGCGCGCCTCCGTGGGCGGAGGCGCAGCACGCGACCCTAGCAGGCCAAGGCCACTCGGTCAAAGCCTTTACGGGCGAAAACGGTCGCTCCATCGGCGGCCCTGAGGTAGGCTGCGCAGCCATGCGCATCCTCCGTTCTTACATCCTTCGGCAGCATCTGGTTCCCTTGCTGCTGGGCTTCGGGGTGGTCACCTTCATCCTCGAGATGGACGTGCTGTTCGACTACCTCGACCTGGTGGTGAACCGCGGCGTGGCCCCCGGCGTCGTGCTCCAGCTGTTCGTGCTGTCGCTGGGCTACATCGTGGCCCTCTCGGTGCCGTGCTCGGTGCTGGTCGCGGTGCTCATGACGTTCGGGCGTCTCTCCCAGGACAACGAGATCAACGCCCTGCGCGCCAGCGGGGTCAACCTCGGGAGCGTGCTGCTCCCTCCGCTCGCGGCCTCGGTGGCGCTGGCCGCCGGGCTCACGCTGTTCAACAACCACGTGCTGCCCGAGTCGAACCACGCGTTCGCGAACCTGCTCATCGACATCGGGCGCATGCGCCCCACGGTGAAGCTCCAGGAGGGTGTGTTCGTCACCGATTTCCCGGGCTACAACCTGCTGGTCCAGTCGGTGAACGGCCGCACCAACGAGATGCGCGGGGTCACCATCTACCAGCTCAACGCCGGCGGCCCGCCCACCACCATCCTGGCGAAGCGCGGCTACCTCTCCTACACGCCCGACGGCCGCACCGCGGTGCTCGAGCTCAAGGACGGCGAGATCCACGAGATCCCGGCCGAGGAGGGCGGCTCGCGCAGGTACCGGCGGCTGGTCTTCAAGACCCACGTCATCCACATCGCGGGGGCCGGCGGCGTGCTCGAGCGCACGGTGCGCGAGTCGCGCAGCGACCGCGAGATGAGCGCGCGCGACCTGATCCGCGAGCGGCAGCGCGTGCTCACGCAATACCGCATCTCGGCGCAGCTGCACGCCGAGCGGCTCCAGATCTTCGGCCGCGCGCGCCGGGCGCTCGTCGGGCTCGCGGACGGGCCGGCTTCGTGGCGCGAGCGGGTCGCCGGGCTGTGGAGCGCGCTCCCCTGGCACGAGGACCCGCTCGAGCGCATCGCGCGCGAGAAGCCGATGGTGCGCACCGAGCTCGAGCTGTGGCGCCTCGAGCGCGACGCGCTGCGCCGGCGCGCCGCCGGGCTCTCGGTCGAAATCCACAAGAAGTTCTCTCTCCCCGCCGCCTGCGTGGTGTTCGTGCTCATCGGCGCCCCGCTCGGCATGCGCGTGCGCCGCGCCGGGCCGGCGGTGGCATTCGTGTCGGTGGCGTTCTTCCTCTTCTACTACCTGTGCCTGATCGGCGGCGAGGAGCTGGCGAACCGGCTGCTGGTGCCGCCGTGGCTGGCGATGTGGCTGCCGAACATCGTGCTGGGCCTGTGGGGACTGGTCGGCGCGCTCCGCACCACTGAGCTGTGGCTGCCGCGCGCGCGGCGGGTGCGGAGCGCCGGTGCGCGCGAAGGGCTGAGGACCGCCGCGTGAGGATCCTCGACCGCTACGTGCTGCGCGAGTTCCTCGGCTACCTGGTGCTGGGCCTCGCCGGCATCCTGGCGATCTTCGTCGTGGTGGACATCTTCGAGAAGATCGACGTGTTCCTCGACCATCGCGCGCCGATCGGGCTCATCCTCGGCTTCTACCTCTACCGCATGCCCGAGTGGCTGGTGCAGCTGCTCCCCATCGCGCTGCTGCTCGCCACCTTCCTCGCTCTCGGTCAGCTCAACAAGTTCGGCGAGCTCACGGCGATGCGCGCCTCGGGCGTGTCGCTGGTGCGGCTGCTGGGGCCGGTGCTGACCGTGGCGCTGGCCGCCGTGCTGCTCACGCTGGCGGTGGGCGAGTTCGCGGTGCCCGCGGCGAACCGCGACCGCGACCGCGTCTTCGACCAGCGCATCCAGGGCGTGCGCCCCGAGGAGGTCTCCGAGCGCGCCGACGTCACCTACCTGGGCGAAGGCGGGCGCATCTTCTTCATGCGGCTCTACGTGGTGCGCGAGGAGCGCATGCACGAGGTCTCGCTCCAGGAGTTCCGGGGCGGGCAGCTGGTCCGCCGCATCGACGCGGCCGAGGCCACCTGGGATGGGAGACGCTGGGTGTTCTCTTCGGGCTTCCTGCGCACCTTCGCGGGCGGCCATGAGCGCGCGCGCGTGTTCGACCGGCTGGCGGTCGGCGGCATCGCCGAGCGCCCCGAGGACTTCGCCAAGGAGAGCCGCAAGCCCACCGAGATGAACTTCTTCGAACTGCTCTCCTATGTCGGGAAGCTGAGGGCGAGCGGCGCGCGGGTGGCCAACTACCTGGTGGACCTCCACCTCAAGCTGGCGTTCCCGCTGGTGAACCTGATCGTGGTGCTGATCGGCGCCTCGGTCGCCACGCGCCTGCGCATGCAGAGCGCCGCGCTCGGCTTCGGCCTCTCGATCACGATCTCCTTCCTCTACTACGCGCTGCTGCGCACCGGCCAGGCGCTGGGCCACAGCGGCGCGCTGCCGCCCGCCGTCGCCGCGTGGCTGGGCGACCTGGTGTTCGGGAGCGTCGCGCTGGTGATGATGGGGCTCGCGCAGCGGCGCTGAGTCACACTTCATACGCCTCGCCGATGCGGTCGAGGTCGGCGCAGAACTCCAGATCCGCGGCGTACTCGGGGCCCAGGCTCCTCAGGTGGCGGCCCTGCGCGGCGCCCTGGAGCAGCGCGCGCACCGCTGCGGCATCGGGCGGCGCGAGCGTGCGCGCGAACCGCGCCGCGGCGCCCTCCAGCCGCGCGCCGCCCGCAGCCAG
>CAYHRW010000063.1:0-12377 GCA_964359105.1 uncultured bacterium | reverse complement strand
GCGGCGCCGCGAGCGCCGGATCGAGCACCCTCCCCGAGGCCCCGACGACGTGAGCACGGCGCGTGCGGTCGCCCGCGGCACCACGCAGCTCCTCGGCGGGCTGCTGGCCGCGAAGGCGATGGACTTCGCGCTCTACCTGGTCCTCGCGCGCCAGCTCGGCGTCGAGGAGTTCGGGCGCTACACGTTCGCGCTCTCCTTCACGCTGCTCTTCAACATCGTGGCGGACGTGGGGCTCTCGACGGTCTTCACGCGCGAGGCCTCGCGCGCGCCGGAGCGCATCCGCGCCCTGCTCGGCGACACGCTGGTCCTGAAGCTGGCGCTCGGCGCCATCACGATCGCGGCGACGGCGGCGGTCTCGATCGCCACGGGCGCGCCGGCGCGCACGATTCTCCTCGTCGGCCTGTTCACGCTCGCGATGCTGATGAACTCGTCTGCGCTGCTCTTCGAGGGCCTGCTCAAGTCGGCGGGACGCGCGGGCATCGCAGGGCTCTCGGTGGTGGCGCAGAGCGCGACGGCGCTCGCAGTCGGCCTGGCGCTGGTGCTGAGCGGCGCGGGCGCGCTGGGCGGCGCATGCGCCTATGCGGCCGCGTCGCTCGTGCACGTGGCCGCGGCGGCATTGGCCTCGCGCGCCCTGTGGCGTGCGGACCGGGCGCGAGCGACCGTCCGGGGCATGGCTCCGGCGCCCGAGATGCACACGTCGCCGGCATCGGCGCCCGCACCTGTGTCAGCTGGTGCCCCGTCGCCCGCGCCCCGTACGGCGCGCGACGCGATGCACTCCCGCCTCGCCCTCCTCCGCGAATCCGCTCCGGTCGCGCTCTCGGGCGTGTTCATCGCGCTCTATTTCCGGGTGGACTCGGTGATGCTCCACGCGATGAAGGGCGACCACGCGGTCGGGCTCTACGGCGGGATCTACCGCTTCTTTGAAGGTTTCGTGCTGCTCGCGGCGGCCTACCGCTCGGTGCTGTTCCCGGTGATGGCGCGCGCGGCGGACGGCCCGCCGGAGTCGCTCGCGATCCTGTGCCGCAAGTCGCTGAGGCTCCACCTGCTCTTCACGATCGGGGTGGCCACGTTCTTCACCTTCGAGGCGCGGACGATCGTCACTCTGGTGCTCGGCCAGGCCTACGCGGCCGCGGCGCCGGGCCTGGCGGTGCTGATCTGGGCGCTGCCGGGGGCGTACATGGCGGACACGCTGCTCCACCTGCTGACGGCTCAGCGGCGCCAGGCGACGGGCATGCGTGTGGCGGTGGTGGTGGCGCTCTTCAACGTCGGGCTGAACGCGGTCCTGATCCCGCGGTTCTCATTCGTGGGCGCCTCGGTGGCGACGGCGGCGAGCGAGGCGCTGTGCTTCGTGCTCCTGTTCTCGGCGTTCCACATGGCGGCGCGCGGCGCGAGCCTGGCGCGCGCCGCCTGGCCGCCGCTGGCGGCGGGCGCGCTCATGGCGGGCACGCTGGTGATCACGCTGCCGCATCTGCCCTCGGGACCGGCGGGCCTCGCGCTCGCGGTGCCGGTGGCGGCGGCGGCCTACGTGACGGCGCTGGTATTGCTCGGCGCGGTGGGCCGCGCCGAGGCGGATCTGGTTCTCGAGCTGGTGCCCGGGCTGAGGCTGAAGCGGAGGAGCACATGAAAGGACTCACGCGGAGACTGGCATTGCTGGCGCGCGATGTGGTCATCAACGGGCTGGCGGCCTGGCCGGTCGTACCGGGCCAGCTGCGGCGCGCGATCTACAACGCGTACGGGATGAGGATCGAGACCGGCGGCATCTCGCCGCGCTGCTTCTTCGGCAGCCCGGCGGTGGCGATCGGGCGCGGCACCACGGTGAACTACGGTTGCTTCTTCGACAGCCTGGCCGCCATCGAGATCGGCTGCGACTGCGCGATCGGCATGGAGGTGCTGGTCTGCACCTCGGGCCACGACCTGGGCCCAGGCGCGAAGCGCGCCGGCCGGCCGGTCGGGCGACCGATCAAAGTAGGGAACGGCTGCTGGATCGGCGCGCGGGTCGCGATCCTGCCGGGGGTCAGCATCGGCGACGGCTGCGTGGTGGCGGCGGGGGCTGTGGTGACCCACGACTGCGCGGCGGATGGTCTCTACGCGGGGATGCCGGCCCGGCGGGTGCGGGAGTTGCCCGGGCGGGAGACGAGCGCCGCGCGGAACGGGACGGCCCGGACCCGCAGGCGCGGAGCCCGTTCCAGAAGCGGGGTCGCGCTGCGCAGAGCCTCGTGACCTGCTGCCGGCGCGGCTGCGCCCGCGCCCGGCCGCAACCCCGCCGCGCCCTGCATCTTCGCCGTAAAGCCACTGTCAGGCCGCGCCGATACCCTCCGACAGAACTGCCTCTGACCGGGCGCGCAAGGACGCCCGCTCGCATCCACCTCGACCCCCTCCGAGGCCGCATGACGGATCATTCGACCGGAGTCCCGGGCGCACACGGCGGCCCGCACCTCGTCCCGATCGGGCTGCGCGAGTTGCTCGACGCGGCCCCCGACGTGGTCTGCTGCTGCGACGCCGACGGCCGCCTGCTGTGGCTGAACCTCGCTTTCGAGACCCTCACGGGTCGCGAGGCCGCGGGTCAGATCGGCCGCCACTTCTCCGCGCTCATCGCTGCCGAGGACCGCGGTCGCGTGCTGCGCGCCACGCTGCGCCAGCGCCGCCGCGGCCTCCCGGTCGCCGAGGTGGCGTTCGCGCTCGCGGGCGCTGGGGGCCGCACGCTGCGCATGCTCGCGCGCGTGCGCCTGCTCGAGCGCGCCGACGGTGGGCAGGTGTTCGTCGCGGTGGCGCGCGAAGCGGCGCCGGCGGCCGAGCCGGCGCTGTCCCACGGTCACGAGCCAGCCGGCGAGCGCGCGCCAGAGACCGACCTCGAGCGCCAGGTCGAGGAGCTGACCGGGCAGCTGGAGGAGGCGCGCGGGCTCGCCCAGGCGAAGGGCGACTTCCTCTCCACCATGAGCCACGAGATCCGCACTCCGATGAACGGCATCATGGGGATGAGCCACCTGCTGCTCGAGACCGAGCTGGACCGCGACCAGCGCACGATGGTCGAGGTGATGCAGAACTCGAGCCGCATGCTGCTGACACTGGTCAACGACACGCTCGACTTCTCCAAGATCGAGTCGGGCCGGCTCGAGCTCGAGCACATAGACTTCGACCTGCGCGTGGCGATCTCCGAGATCGTGGCGCTGCTGGCGCCGACCGCGAACGAGAAGGGCCTGGACATGGAATGCCGGGTGAGCCACGAGGTGCCCTCGCGGCTCAGGGGCGACCCCGGCCGGCTGCGCCAGGTGCTGCTGAACCTGGCGAGCAACGCCATCAAGTTCACCGAGAAGGGCGGCGTGACGGTCTCGATCGAGCGCCTGAGCGAGGACGATCAGCACGTCTCGCTGCGCCTCGCAGTGACCGACACCGGCATCGGCATCACCGAGCAGCAGAGGGCGCGGCTGTTCGAGGCCTACCGCCAGGCCGACGCCTCCACCTCTCGCAAGTACGGTGGCACCGGACTGGGGCTGGCGATCTCGCGCAAGCTGGTGGTCCTGATGGGCGGCGAGGTGGGGGTGGAGAGCGAGCCGGGCATGGGCAGCACGTTCTGGTTCGACGTCAGGCTCGAGAAGCAGCCACAGCAGCAGATCGCGCCAGCCGATCGCCCGGAGGTCGAGCTGCAGGGGGTGCGCGTGCTGGTGGTGGATCCCTCGAGCGTGGCGCGCCGGCTCCTGTGCGAGCAGCTCACGGGCTGGGGCTGCCGCGTCGGCGAGGCCGAGGACGCGGAGCAGGCGATGGAGCAGCTGTGCGCGGCGGCCGACGGCGAGGAGCCCTACCGCATCGCGATCATCGAGCGCGAGCTGGGCGCCCGGAACGGCGAGGAGCTGGGCGCCGCGGTGCGCAACCGCGAGCAGCTCGCCGCGACGCTCATGGTGCTGGTGACGAACGTGGGGCGGCGCGGCGACGCGGTCCGAGCCCGGGAGCGCGGGTTCGCGGCCTACCTGCTCAAGCCGTTCGACTGGGAGGACCTGTCGGCGGCGCTCATCGAGGTGCTGCACGGCGGCGGCGCGGCGCCGGCGCAGGAGTCGCCGTCGCTGGTCACGCGCCACTCGCTCGCCGAGGCCCGGCGCGGCCGGGTGCGCGTCCTGCTGGTCGAGGACAGCGCGGTCAACCAGCTGGTCACCGACTGGACGCTGCGCCGGCTGGGCTACACGATCGACATGGCCACGACCGGCGAGGCGGCGCTCGAGGCGTGCGCGAAGCAGCCCTACGACCTGGTGCTCATGGACCTCCACTTGGAGGACACGGACGGGTTCGAGCTGACCGCGAAGCTGCGCGCTCTCGATGGCGATGCACGCCGCACGCCGATCGTGGCGATGACGGGAAGCGCGCTCCCCGGCGACCGGGAGAAGTGCTTCGCGGTCGGGATGGACGACTACCTCACCAAGCCGGTGGACCTGGGATTGCTGTGCGAGGTGGTGGAGCACTGGACCGCGGGAGGCGCGGGCGAAGTGCCCGGGCCGCGCGCGGGGACGGAGATGGAGGCCGCGCCGATCGCCGCGAATCAGGCGGCCGGGCCCACGCGGACGGAGGCGGGCGGCGCGGTGCGGAACGCGCCCGCGGCGGCGCTCGACACGCTCTCGGAGGCCGACGTGCTCCCGATCCATCCGGGCGCGCCCGAGCCGGCCGCGGAGGACGGGCCGAAGCCGGCGCTCGACGTGGAGCGGCTCGAGGAGATGTGCATGGGCATCCCGGCGCTGCGCGACTCGCTGCTCAACACCTTTCTCGGCGAGGTGCGCCCGCGCCTGGACCGGCTGGGCGAGGCGATCGCCGCGATGGACGCCAAACGCGTCGAGTTCGAGGCGCACGGCCTCAAAGGCATGTCGGCCACGGTCGGCGCGCTCCCGTGCGCCGACGTGTTCCTCCAGCTCGAGGAGCTGGGCCGCGAGGGTGATGTCACCGGCGCGGGTCCGCACATGAAGCGCGCGTTGCTCGAGGTGGCGCGCGCCGAGCGCTTCGTCAGCGGCATGGAGCGCGACCTGCTGGCGGCGTAGCGCGCACGTCCGCTGTGCTAAGGTGCGCGCCGATGCGCTCCTTCCTCACCCCGCGGCTGGCGCTGCTGGCGCTCGCGCACTTCACCATCGACTCCTACTCCAGCTTCTTCTCCCCGCTGCTCCCGCTGCTGGTGCAGAAGCTGGACCTGAACCTCACGCTGGTCGGCGCGCTGGTGGCGCTGTCCTCGGTCACCTCCTCGTTCGCGCAGCCGCTGTTCGGCTGGCTCTCGGACCGGCTCCACCGGCCGTGGTTCGTGGTGTTCGGGCCGCTGGTGGCGGCGGTGTTCCTGAGCGCGATCGGGCTCGCGCCCACGTTCGGGGCGCTGGTCGCGCTGCTGATGCTGGGCGGGATGGGGGTCGCGGCGTTCCACCCGCAGGCCGCGGTGCTGGCGGGCGAGACGTCGGCGCGCCGCGGGCTGGCGATGTCGTTCTTCATCACCGGGGGCACGCTGGGCTTCGCGCTCGGGCCGCTGTTCGCGGTAGCGGTGGTCGGCGCCTTCGGCCTCGAGCGCACCTGGGTCGCGCTGCTGCCCGGCCTCGCCATCGGCGCGATCCTGCTCGCGACGTTCGGGCGGCTCCACCCGCACGCGCGCGATCGCGGGCCGCGCCCCGCGCTGCGCGAGCTCAGGCCGGTGTTGCGGCCGCTGCTGCTGCTCTACCTCGTGGTGGTGTGCCGCTCGGCGGTCTCCTACGGGTTCATGACCTTCCTGCCGCTGCGGCTGCACGCCCACGGCTTCCCGGTGGCGGTGGGCGGCGCGGTGCTCACCGCGTACCTCGGGCTGGGCGCGCTGGGCGGCTTCTTCGGCGGCTGGATCGCAGACCGCTGGGGCGGGCGGCGCGTGGTGGTGTGGTCGTTCGTCGGCGCGATCCCGCTGTTCTTCGCGTTCCTGGTGCTGCCCGACGTGCCGGGCATCGTGTGCCTGGTCATCGGGAGCTTTATCCTGCAGGGCTCGCTGCCGGTCAACGTGGTGCTCGGCCAGGAGCTGTCGCCGCGGCACTCCTCGACCATCTCGAGCCTGCTGATGGGGGCGGCGTGGGGCGTGGGAGCGCTGCTCATCGGCCCGATCGGCGCGCTCGCCGACCACCTCGGGCTGGCCGCGGCGCTGGCGTGCCTGACCGGGCTGCTGGTGGTCGGCCTGTTCTGCGCGATCGGGCTGCCCTCGCCCGGCCACGCGCCGCACCTGGTGGACCCGATGGCGCCGGGCGGTGTGGGGGAGTAGGCCGTCTCTCGGTCGGGCGCCCGCGGCGCTCATGGCGCAAGCCCGCGCCGGCTGCGGCCCGCAGCGACTGCGCGCTTGCGCTCCGGCGCCCGGCGCGGTTTCATGCCGGCGCACCCCACCCGCAAAGGAGCGCGACATGGACCTGGGAATCGTCGGACTCGGCCGCATGGGTTTCAACATGACGCTGCGCCTGCTCCAGGGCGGGCACCGCGTGGTGGCGTACAACCGCTCCGCACCCAGGGTGGATGAGGCCAGGGCGCGCGGCGCGGTGCCGGCCTACACGCTGGCCGAGCTGGTCGCGGCGCTCGAACCGCCGCGCGTGGTGTGGACGATGGTCCCGGCCGGCGCCCCGGTGGACGAGGCGATCGAGGCGCTGGTGCCTCGGCTCTCGCGCGGCGACCTGTTCGTGGACGGCGGCAACTCGAACTACCGGGACTCGAAGCGCCGCGGGGAACGCCTGAAAGGCGCGGGCATCGAGTTCGTGGACGCCGGCGTCTCGGGCGGGATCTGGGGGCTCGAGGTCGGCTACTGCACGATGCTGGGCGGTGAGGCCGCTTCGATCGCGCGCCTGAAGCCCGCGCTCGACACGCTCGCGCCGCCCGAGGGCTGGCTCCACGCCGGCCCCGCGGGCGCCGGGCACTTCGCCAAGATGGTGCACAACGGCATCGAGTACGGGCTGATGCAGGCCTACGGCGAAGGCTTCGAGCTGCTCAGGGCGAGCGAGTACCCCTACGACCTGGCGAAGCTCGCGCACCTGTGGAACCGCGGCAGCGTGGTGCGCTCGTGGCTGCTGGAGCTGGCCGAGCGCGCATTCGCGCAGGACCCGGGGCTCGAGCGGATCCGCGGCTGGGTCGAGGACTCGGGCGAGGGGCGCTGGACCATCCTCGAGGCCATAGACCGCAGCGTGCCGACCCCGGTGCTGGCGCTGGCGCTGCTGTCGCGCTTCCGCTCGCGCCAGGACGACTCGTTCCGCGACAAGGTCATCGCGGCGCTGCGCGCCCAGTTCGGCGGCCACGCGGTGAAGGGGAAGTAGCGTGGCGAAGATCGAGGCGCTGAGGCCGGCCGCGCTGCCCGTGACGGCGCGCGAGGCGCCGCCGTGCGCCTTCGTGGTGTTCGGCGCGCCTGGCGACCTCACGCGCCGCAAGCTCCTGCCCGCGCTCTACAACCTGGCGCTGCCGGGCTTCCTGCCCGAGCGCTTCGCCGCCGTCGGCGTAGGGCGCCGGCCGTGGAGCGACGACGCCTTCCGCGGCGAGATGGAGCGCGCGGTCGGGGAGTTCTCGCGCACCGACGGCGTGGACCCCGAGGTGTGGCATGCCTTCGCCGCGAAGCTCTCGTTCGTCGAGGGGGATTTCGACGACCCCGCCACCTACCGCAGGCTCGCCCGGAAGCTGGAAGCGCTCGACCGGGACGGTGCGCTCGCTGGCAACCGGCTCTTCTACCTCGCCACGCCGCCCGGCGAGTTCCCGACGATCCTCCAGCGGCTCAAGGCGGAGGGGCTCATCCTCCCGCCCGGCGGCGACGCGTGGTCGCGGGTCATCGTCGAGAAGCCGTTCGGCCGCGACCTCGAGTCGGCGCGCGCGCTGAACGGGCTGCTGGCGCGGGTGCTCGACGAGTCGCAGACCTTCCGCATCGATCACTACCTGGGCAAGGAGACGGTCCAGAACATCCTGGTGCTTCGCTTCGCGAACTCGATGTTCGAGCCGCTCTGGAACCGGAAGTACGTGGACCATGTCGAGATCACCGCGGCCGAGACGGTGGGCGTGGGGACGCGCGGCAGGTTCTACGAGCAGACCGGCGTGCTGCGCGACATCGTGCAGAACCACCTGCTCGAGGTGCTGGCCCTGACCGCGATGGAGCCGCCCACCACCGGCAGCGCCGAGGACATCCGCAGCGAGAAGCTCAGGGTGCTGCGTGCGCTGCGCGTGCCCTGGGACGACACCGTCCCGCGCGACGTGGCGCTCGGCCAGTACCGCGGCTACCGCGACGAGCCGGGCGTGGCGCGCGACTCGGTGACGCCGACGTTCGCGGCGCTCCGCGTGTTCGTGGACAACTGGCGCTGGCAGGGCGTGCCGTTCTACCTGCGCGCCGGCAAGAAGCTGGCGAAGCGCGTGACCGAGGTGGCGCTCCACATGCAGACCATCCCGCTGTGCCTGTTCGGGCGCGAGGAGGTGTGCGAGCGGATCGAGCCCAACGTGCTCACGCTCCGCATCCAGCCCGACGAGGGCATCCAGCTCCAGTTCGCCTCGAAGATCCCGGGATACGATTTGGCGGTGGGCTCGGTGCTGATGGACATGAAGTACACCGAGGCGTTCGGCGGCGAGCCGCCCGAAGCCTACGAGCGGCTGCTGCTCGACGCCATGCGGGGCGACGCCACGCTGTTCTCGCGCCGCGACGCGGTGGAGGCCTCGTGGGCGTGGATCACGCCGGTGCTCGACTACTTCCAGAGGAACCCGCCGCGGCACTTCCCCGATTACGAGCCGGGCTCGTCGGGACCGCTGGGCTGCGACGAGCTGATGCGCCGCGACCGCCGCGCGTGGCGGTCGCTGTAGGGCCTGCCGTCGGAGCACCCATGGCCGTGCACATCTTCGACTCGACTGAAGCGCTGGCGGGCGCCGCGGCCGAGCGCGTGGCGGCGGCCGCGATGCGCGTCACGGAGGCGGGCGGGGGCCTGGATCTGGCGCTGTCGGGTGGCCGCACGCCGCGCGGGCTCTACCGCGCGCTGGTGTTCGGGCCCTACGCCGCGAGCATCGCATGGCCGCGCGTCCAGCTGTGGTTCGCCGACGAGCGCGCGGTGCCGCCCGACGACGCCCGGAGCAACTATCGGGCGGTGCGCGAGACCCTGGCGCTGCGCGCGGGTCTCACGCGCACCCAGGTGCACCGCATGCGCGGCGAGGACGCGGACCTGGACCGAGCGGCCGCCGACTACGACGCGATCCTGCCGGCGTCGTTGGATCTGGTGGTGCTGGGCGTGGGAGAGGACGGGCACGTGGCTTCGATCTTCCCGGGCTCGCCGTCGGCCCGCGAGGCCAGGCGCCGCGTCATGGCTGTGTTCGACGCGCCGAAGCCGCCGGCGCGGCGCCTGACGCTCACCGCGCGCGCCCTGCGCGCGGCGCGCGAGGTGATCGTGCTGGCGACCGGGGCGGAGAAGGCCGAAGCGGTGCGCCGCGCGCTCGAGGAGCCGGGCGACGCCGCGGAGGTCCCGGCGCGGGTGGTGCGCGAGCGCGACTGGTTCCTCGACCGCGAGGCGGCCGCGGCGCTGGGGCGGAGCTGAGCGCGGGCGACGGGCCAGCCGTGCCCGGCGCGTGCGCGCTCAGGCGGCCGCGGCCTCGGGCTCGTGGTAGAACCAGCAGCCCGCCAGCGCCGCGACCACGTAGATGATGTAGTCACCGATGAGCGGAACGTAGAGGAGCTTGCCCGGGAAGAGCCCGAACGCCATCTGGACCAGCGTGGGGCCGAGCGAGGCGAAGACCCAGGCGCCGATTCCGGCCTTGAGCGCAGTGCCGGGGCCGGCCCCGAAGCGCGGCCGGATCGCGGCGTAGAGCCACGCGAGGGCGAAGCCGCCGATGAAGCCGCCGACGATGTAGAGGATCATCGAGCGTGCTTCCTCGCCCGGCTGCGCAGTGCGGCCAAGCGCGTCCATCGCCGCCTTCCAGTCCTTTCCCAGGAATGTCCCGTGCAACACGAACTCGAGGATGTTGATCACGATCCCGGCGATCACGCCGGCGAGGATTACACGACCGGTCTGGATTCTGCCCATGACAACCTCCTGCTGGCGAAGTGAGACCTCTCTGCTTCGATCCTATCGAGCCGACGCCTGCGTGCGGGCGCTCAGGTGTCCTGCGGGACCGGGGAGGCCGGGGCGGGGAGAGGGGCAGCAGGGGCCCGCGGAAGAGGCCGGCGCGCCCCGCGGCGGGGCGGGCCGCGCCGGTGAAACGGTGCGAGCCGCGCGCGCGGCCGGCGCGGCCGCCGAACACGGAGTCGAGATACGAGCTGACCTCGCTGCGCACGATCTCGGGGAGGACCTGGCGCACCTTGTTCTGCACCTCGCTGCGGACCTGGCTCGTGATGTCGCCACCGGCGCGGCGCGCGACGCGCGCGGTGCGGCTGCGACGGTTCGCGACCCCGGTCTTCTTGCGCCACGAGTAGTAGGTGACCGGAGTGACCCCGTACTTCTTCTGCACCTGCGCGGCGGTGAGTCCGCCCTTCGTCGCGGCGGCGAGGATGCTTGCGCGCTTCTCCTCGGTGTATGACTGACGCTTCTTGCGTGTCTTGGCCACGGAACCTCCGGAAAGAGAGTGCGAAACCAACGGGGGTCTTGAGACGCCGCCAATAAGCCACAGCCACGGGTCTGGGTCAATGTCCATATGCAGCTTTGACACACGCCTGATATCCGTGTCGTACGGATACCGGCTCAGGCCACGAATACGAAGTCCAGTCCTTCCGTCATACCGGAGGACGTGAGGGCATCGCGCCACCGGTCCCGGGCGGAAACGGCGCCGAAGACCAGGACGCAGGGAGTGTGAAACTCGCCCGGAGGTCCCGGCCGGCGCGACCGCGGCCAGGGTCTGGCGCGCTCGATCGCGTGCGGCTCGATCCCGCCCGCTCGCAGCGTGCGTTCCCACGCCGCAAGGCTCTGGCCCACGCCGACCAGCCCCGCGCTGCGGCGCCCGCGCAGCGGGCCGCGCTGGAGCGCCGCGAGCTTGAGGGCGAGGAAACGCTCGCGCGCGTAGCGCGGGTCGCGCCAGGTGGAGCTGCCCGGGTGCTGGCGCCAGCCGTAGAGCGTCACGGGCAGCTTGGCGAAGCGCGCTCCGGCCTCGAACAGCCGCAGCCACAGGTCGAGGTCCTCGGCCCAGCCGCGCTCGCGCCAGCCGCGCACGCGCGCGAGCCACGCGCGGCGCACCAGCGCGGTGCCGTGGGCGAGCGGGCTGTCGATCAGCGCCTCGCGCCGCATCGCGTCGTGGTCCAAGAGCGCGTTGTGCCAGTGCATCCAGCGCCCGAGCCCCGCGGTCACCGCACGCGCCGGGAACATGCGCAGGCGGCAGCCGACGACGCCCACGCCCGGGTGGGCCGTGAGGAACGCGTGCTGGAGCCGGAAGCGCTCGCGGTGGGAGAGGTCGTCGGCGTCGTGCCGGGCGATGAACGTGCCGCGCGCGTGCGCGAGCGCGGTGTTGAGCGCGGCGGGGAGCCCGCGCGGCGGCGTGTGGATCACGGTGAGACGCGGCTCGCGCGCGGCGGCGCGGTCGAGCGCCTCGCCCGAGCCGTCGCGCGAGCCGTCGTCCACCGCGACCACCTCGAAGTCCGGGAAGGTCTGCCGCCACAGCGAGTGGAGCGACGAGGCGAGCCACGGTTCCGCGTCGCGCACCGGGAGCAGCACGGAGATCGAAGGCATGCGCGGACTGTAGCAGAGCCCGGCGCACGTTCTGATAGAGTACGGCCATGGCGGGCAGGAAGCTCCTCGTCCTGGGCGGCGGGTTCGCCGGGCTCGACGTGGCGCGCGCGATCGGACGCTCGCGCGCCGCGCGCGCGACCTGGGACACGCTGCTGGTGGACAAGGAGAACTTCTTCCAGTTCAACCCGCTGCTGCCGGCGGTCGCGGTCGGGGCGGTCGAGACCCGGCACATCGTCTACCCCCTGCGCGAGATGGCGAGCCACCGCCGCATCCGCTTCATCAAGAACAAGGCCATCGCCATCGATCTCGAGCGCCGCCGGGTGCGGCTCCACAACGACCTCGAGGAGCCGTTCGACACGCTGGTCATCGCGCTGGGGAGCGTCACCAACTACTACGACATCCCGGGCGCCGCAGAGCACACCCGCCCGTTCAAGACCATCCCCGACGCGATGCTGCTGCGGGCGCGCGTGGTCGAGCTGTTCGAGATGGCCGAGCAGGCCGGGACCGACGCGCAGCGCCGGCGGCTGCTCTCGTTCGTGATCGTGGGCGGCGGCGTCACCGGCGTCGAGGTCGCGGCCGAGCTGCTCGACATGGTCCGCGACACGCTGCTGCCGCGCTATCCCAGCATCCACGCCTCGCACGTCTCGGTCGCGATCGTCGAGGCGGGCGAGCGCGTGGTGAGCACCGCGATCCCTGGTCACTCGCGCTACGTCCAGCGCTACCTGGAGAAGCGCGGGGTCCACGTCATCC
>CAYHRW010000062.1:1226-12388 GCA_964359105.1 uncultured bacterium | reverse complement strand
CCAGCGCCGGCGCGGCCGCCGCGCGCAGCCGGCCCGCGCCCAGCTCGGCTCCCGCCACCACCAGCCCGCCGCCGCGCTCGCGCGCGCGCGCGGCGAAGCCGGGATCGAGCGCCTCGCAGGCGTGCGCCGCCAACTCGCCGACTCGCCCGCGCAGCGGGTCGAGGCGCGCGCCCGAGGGGAGCAACTCCTCGCCGCGCACGCCCGGGCCCAGCCGGAGCAGCACCTCGCCGCGCACCGGGCCGTCCTGCGGAAGCACCGCCGGGAAGTCGCACGCCGGCGCGCCCTCCTCCTCGACCCCGGTCTCCGCGATCCACGGCTCGGCGTTCGCGAAGCGCTCGGGCGCGAGCGGAACCTCCCACGCCAGCCCGGCCCCCGCCGGGTGGACCAGCACGCCCGCCAGGCAGGCGGCCGCGCAGCACTCCGCGCTGGCCACGTACCAGCGCGCGCGCCCGCCCGCGCACTCGCCCGGGAGACTGCAGCACAGCCCCGCTCCGGCGGCTCCCGGCGCCATCACCGCGCCCTCGGCCACCCGCGCCCCTGCCGCCACCAGCAGATCGAGCGCACCGCACGCCGTCGCGCTCTCCGCGACCTGGCGGCTCGCCGGCATCACCACGAGCTCGACGCCCTGCGCCAGCTCGCGCCCCGCGAGGATGCGCGCGGCACGCGAGAGCTCCTCCGCGGTCACGCCAGGCCCGAGGACCACGCGCTCCACCGCCAGGCCTGCGACCTGCGCGACCGGCCGCGCCGCCGCGGGCGCGTCGAGCGGCGCGACCTGTGGCTCCAGCGCGGCGAGGTCGAGCACTTCGCCGGGCTCGTCCTCCGCCGACAACCCCGCCAGCCGGCGCCATTCGGCCTCGCGGCCCTGCGCGCGCAGCCAGGCGCGGGTCCCTTCGTCGGAAGGGAACACCACCGCCAGCGCCCCGGCGGAGGTCAGCAGCCACGCTGCCGCGATGCGGTCGGCGACCGCGAGCGCCTGCGCGCCGGGCCCGCCGAACTCGAGGACCGCGCCGGCCGCGCGCGGCCCGCAGCGCGCGAGCATCGCCAGGGCGAGGTCCACGCCCCCCACCCACGGCGCGGGTGCCGCCTCGAGCCACACCTCGAGCACGTCGGGCTTCGCGAGGCGCAGCGCGCCGCCCGCCAGCACCGCGGCGGTCTCGATCTCGCCCGCGCGCACCACCAGCATGCCGAACGCGCCGCCGCTCGCGGCCCCCGGCCCGGCCGCCACCACCAGCCTGCCGGGTGCGGCGAGCCGCTCGCGGTGCAGGGCATCGGCGCCGCCCGGGCCGGGCCGGGCTACCAGCGCGCCAGCGCGCCGCGCGGCGGCGCGCAGCGCGGACGACTCCGGCGTGTCGGCGACCGCCGCCGGCCCGGCGCCGCGCCCGGCGCACACCAGCAGCGTCCCGACCCGCGCGCGCGCCAGGCCGAGGCTCCCGAAAGCCGCGAGCACCAGCGGCGCCTCGTCCTCGTCGAGCGTCACCTGGTCCACCGCCAGCGTGAGCGGCTCCCCCGGCGCGACGTCGTCGAGCGAGCCGGGCTCGAGCAGGTGGGCCTCGAGCAGCGCATGCGTCAGCGCGGTCATCGCAGGAGCTTCTCAGTCGCCCTTCGGCGACTTGCTCTCCGTGCCCGGGGAGCCGCCGGGCTTCTCCTGCTTGGCCTTCTCCTTGTACGACCTGCTGCGGTAGTCGGTGACGTGGAACCCCGAGCCCTTGAAGAGCAGGCCGGCGCCGCGGGCGGGGACTCGCTCCGCGCGCCCCCGGCACTTCGGGCACTTCTTCGGCTTGTCGTCCTTGATGCTGTGGTAGAGCTCGAACCGGTGCTCGCATTTGCGGCAGCGGTAGTCGTACGTCGGCATGCGGCGTCCTCCTCTAACCCGTCCTCAGGTGACGGCGGGCGCCGGCGAGGCGGCGATCGCGCAGGCGATGGTCGCGGTCTCGACCACGTCCTCGGCGCTGCAGCCACGCGAGAGGTCGTTCCCCTGCCGGGCCAGCCCCATCAGCATCGGGCCGTAGGCCTGCGCGCCGGCCAGCCGCTGCGCCAGCTTGTAGCCGATGTTGCCGGCGTCGAGGTCGGGGAACACCAGCACGTTCGCGTGCCCCGCCACCACGCTGTCGGGCGCCTTGCGCTTCCCCACCCCCGGATCGAGGGCGGCGTCCAGCTGCAGCTCGCCGTCCAGGTGCAGATCCGGACGCTGCGCGCGCGCCAGCGACACCGCCCTGCGCACCTTCTCGACGTGCGCGTGCTCGGCCGAGCCGCGCGTGCCGAACGAGAGGAACGCGGTGTGCGGCACCTCGCCGGTCAGGCGCTGGAAGTGGTCGGCCGCCATGACGCCGATCTCGGCGAGCTGCTCCGCGGTCGGGTCGGGCACCACCGCGCAGTCGGCGAACACCAGCACTCGCTCCTTCGCCGCTCCGACCGGCGGCCACACCATCAGGAAGAACGAGGACAGCGTCCGGTTCCCGGGCGCCAGCCCGACCAGCCACAGCGAGGCCCGGAGCACGTCGGCGGTGGTGCGGGTGGCGCCGACCACGAACGAGTCGGCGAGCCCCAGGCGCACGCGCGCCGCGGCCTGGAACAGCGGGTCGCGCGCGTAGTTCCCGACGTCCGCGCCGCTCAGACGGTCGCCGCGCGCGGTGCGCAGCTCGGCGGCGGTGCGCTCGACCTCAGCGGGGTCGGCCGACTCGATGACCTCGACCCCGGTGAGCGCCGCGCCCGCCCGTCGCGCGGTCTCCTTCAGCGTCTCGCGCGCGCCGACCATGCCGACCCGCGCGATGCCTTCGCGCGCCAGCCGGTCCGCCGCGCGCACGATGCGCTCGTCGCCGGCCTCCGCCAGCAGCAGGCGCTGGCTGCGGAGCTTCGCCGTGCGACGGATCCGGTCCATCACCACGCTCATGACCCCCTCCTCGCGCGCCGTTTCGCGCCCGACGCCCGGGGCGACGCCACCTGCAGCCGCTCGCGCAGCCGGGCGGCCACGCCCGGCGGCACCAGGTCGCGGATGTCCCCGCCGAGCCGCGCCACTTCCTTGACCAGGGTCGCGTTGAGGTAGGTGAATTCCTGGCTCGGCATCAGGAACGCCACCTCGACCCCGGGAGAGAGCCGGCGGTTCATCAGGGCCATCTGGAACTCGAACTCGAAATCGCTCACCGCGCGCAGCCCGCGGATCATCACGTCGGCGCCCACGCGCCGCGCGCAGTCCACCGTCAGGTCCGCGAAGTCGAGCACCGAGACGTTGCGCAGCGGGCGCACGGAGGCGCGGATCATCGCCACGCGCTCCTCGATCGGGAACAGCGTGCCCTTGGCCGGGCTGTGCGCCACCGCCACCACCACGCGGTCAAACAGGCACGCGGCGCGCCGCGTCAGGTCGAGGTGGCCGTTCGTGAAGGGGTCGAAGGTGCCCGGGAACAGCGCCGTCCGCTTCGAGCTCATGTCCCGCTCTCCTCGTCCGCGCGCGCGACCGCCGCCGCGGCCTGGAAGGTGGTCACCACCGTCTCACCGTACTTCCGCTCCCGCACCCGCGACAGCGTCCCGGCGCATTGCGGGACCTCGTCCTTCGCGTGATGCTCGAGCACCACGCGCGTCCCCTCGCGCAGCACGCCCGCCCTCCCCAGCGCCGCGAGCGCCGCCCGCGCCTCCTCGCCCCCGTACGGCGGGTCCACCAGCACCAGGTCTGCGGCCGCCAGCGCCGCGGCCAGGCGCGCCAGCCCGCCCGGCACCGCAAGCGGCCACACCGTCGCGCGGTCCATCAGCTCCAGCGCGCGCAGGTTCTGCTCGAGCGCCCGGCGCGCGTCCCGGTCGCGCTCCACGAAGTCGGCCTGCGCGGCGCCGCGCGACAGCGCCTCGATGCCGAGCGCCCCCGAGCCCGCGTAGAGGTCCACCACCTTCAGGCCGGCGAGCGGCTCGAGCGCCATGAAGAGCGCCTCGCGCACCCGGTCCGACGTGGGCCGCGTGCTGCGCCCGCGCGGCGCCGCGAGGCGCCGCCCTCCGAGCGTTCCGGCGATCACGCGCACGGGAGGGCACGAGTTTCCGGGAGCCGCTCACGGCTGTCAAGCGAACCGCGCCGCGTCACGGCATCTCCACGACGTCGTAGCCGGGCGGCGCCTCGAGCACGAACGCCGCGCGCCCGCGCGGGCGCACGAAGCGCCAGCCGGAGAACCGCCAGGTCACGCGCTCGCCCGCGGCGTCCTCCACCTCGATCGCCGCCGGCAGTCCGCCCGATCCGAGTGTGACGCGCGTCGGGCCCGCGGCCTCGGAGTCCGCGGGCGTGAGCACGAAGGTGCGCCTCCCCTCGGCGCGCTCGCGGAAGCGCTCGTGCCCGCTCTCGAGCAGCACGCCCCACCAGGCGAGCGCCGCGCCGGCGGAGCGCGCCCCGGCGCGCACCAGCTGGCGTGTCGCCGGCTGCAGCCAGTCGCCCCCGTCCGCGCGCAGCGTGAGCCGCTCGCCGGTCGAGAGGTCGAGGCGCGCGAAGCGCGGCGGCTCCAGCGCGAGCCGCCCGGTGACGACACGCGTGCCCTCGCCGAGCGGGTCGGGCCGGACGGTCCGCACCGCGACCTCGGCGCGGCCGCTGGCGCGCAGGCGGTCGAGCAGTGCGCGCGTCGCGGCCAGCCGCTCCGGCGTCGCTCCCGCGGCGCCAGACGGCGCGCCAGACGGCGCGGCGAGCATCGCTCCCGCCACCAGCACCAGGCTCAGCGCGAGCGTGCGCCCCATCGCTCCTCCAGTCGCGCCAGCAGCCGGCGCAGCTCCGCCCGGTCGAGCCGCCGCGCTTCGCCCGGGATCCGCACCGCGAAGCGCTGATCGTCGGGCCGCGGGCGGAACCGCACGCGCTCGATGCGGCAGGTGATCGAGAAGCTCCGCGGCAGATCCTCGAGCACGAGCAACGCGGGCCACATCACACCGTCCTCGAATCGCCACTCCTCGTAGCGGACGCGCGCGCCGCGGCCCGCCGGACCGGTCAGCGTCACGCTCTCCGGAAGGCCACCGCCCCCGACCGCGACCGCGAGCGAGTCGCCGTCCTCCTCCCAGCGCAGCACGAGCAGGGTGTCGCGCCACGCCGCCCGCTCCCACGCGTCCTCCGGCGGCTGCCAGTCGGCGCTCATCACGCGGCAGGCGAGCGTGCCGGGGAGCCGCACGCCGAGCGAGTCGCGCGTCGCGTCGAGCGAAGCGCCCGCGCGCCGGGACGGCAGGTACGCCGTGAGCGAGTCCCCATGCGCGGCGAGATCGATGGCGGTGCCGAACAGCGACTGCGCGCGCAGCCGGAAGCGGTCAGGACGCGCGAGCGCCAGCGTCGCCTGCACGGCGGGGAACGCGCCTGCGCCCGCCCGGCGCGTCCACACCACGGCCTCGGCCTCGGCCATCGCGCCCTTCGCCTGCCGCTGCGCCAGGGCGGCGCCGTAGCGCGGCATGCGCTGCCCGCGCGTCAGCTCGGGCACCACGGCCGGGCGCGGCGCGCACGCGCCGAGCAGCAGCGCCAGGCCCAGGCCGGTGGCCACGGCGTGCGCGCGCCGCGGCCCGCCTGCGCGGCATGCGGGGCTCATCGGTGGAAGCTGCCGAGGGCCGCGACCACGGCGTCCGCCACCGCCTCGGGGTCGCGGCCGTCGGTGGAGACGCGCGCCTCCGCCGCCTCGGCGTAGAGCGGGGCCCGTTCCGCCAGCAGCGCGGCGAGGCGCTCCTCGGGCGGCGCGCCGCGGAGCAGCGGGCGCTTCGCGGCCGTGGCCGCCACGCGCACCGCGGCGGTCTCAGGGCTCACTTCGAGCCAGACCGTGCGGAAGGCCGAGCGCAGGCGCGCGCGGCGCGCCGGGTCAAGCACGATCCCGCCGCCGCACGCGATGACCGCCGCGCCCGCGGCCAGCGCCTGCTCGAGCAGCTCGCCCTCGCGGCGGCGGAAGCCGGGCTCGCCCTCGCGCTCGAACAGCTCGGCGATGGTGCAGCCCTCGGCGGCCTCCACCATGGAGTCGAGATCGGCCACGACCACGCCCAGCCGCTCCCCCAGGACGCGGGCCACCACGCTCTTGCCCGATCCCATCAGCCCGATGAGGGCGATCGGTCGGTCCGGCCTGCGCACCATGCCGCGAGACTAGCACAGGCGCGCGCGGCGCCCGGAAACAGCGCAGGCCGCCGGGAAGACCCGGCGGCCTGCGCGCGGACTCCGGGCGCTCAGGGCTTCGCCGCCATGTCCGGGATCAGCCGCGGCGTCACGAAGATGATCAGCTCGCGGTTCTGGTGGATGGTGGTGTTCGAGCGGAACAGGAATCCGAGCAGCGGCAGGTCCTTGAGGAACGGCGTGCCGCGCCGGATCTCGCCATCGTTGGTGCGGATCAGGCCGCCGATCACCGCGGTCTCCCCGTCGTTCACCATGACGCGGGTGTCGGCTTCGCTGGTGTTGATGATCACGCCGCCCTGCACCGTGCTCTGCGTCGAGAGGTCGCTGACCTCCGGGTGCAGGTCCATGATGATCTTCTTGTCCGCGGTGAGGTGGGGCGTGACCCGGAGCTGGATGCCGATGGTCTGGAGCTGCGAGACCGGGTTGCCGGCCACGTCCTGCACGATGAGCGGGATCTTCTGGCCCACCAGGATCTTCGCCTCGCGGTTGTCCACCGTCGTGATCCGCGGGTTCGAGATGATGTTGGCCTTGCGGTTCTGCTCGAGCAGCTGCAGCTGGGCCTCGAGGCCGATGGCATCCTTGAACAGGCCGTAGGTGATGCGCGTCGCCGGATCCGAGATGGTGGTCTCGTGCGACGGGTTCAGGTCCTGGTCCTGGTCGTTCCCGGGGTTGACGGGCGGCAGCATGATGGGCTTGTCCCACGCCTTCGTGTCGGGGTTGTAGGCCTTGTAGAACTTGCTCTCCCGGCCGATCGCCCACTCGATGCCGATCTCGCGCAGCGCCTCGACGTCCACGTCCACCAGCTTGGCCGTGATCTCGATCTGCGGCGTGGTCGAGTCCAGGCCCATCGCCATCTTCTCGACCCGCTCGACGCTGCCGGGCACGTCGTTGATGATGAGCGAGTTGGTGCGCCGCTCCACCAGCACGGTGCCGCGCCGCGTCAGCGAGCCCTGGAGCGCGGCGGTGAGCTCGGCCGCGTTCGCGTAGTTGAGCTTCACGATGCGGGTCTCGAGCGCCACCATCTCCGCCTGCTTGGCGCGCGCGGTCTCGCGCTCCACCGACTCCTGGTTGAGCTTCGCCATCTCGTCCACGCGCAGGATGCCGTTCTCCTCCACGTAGTCCAGCCCGTTGGAGCGCAGCATGGTGCGCAGCGCCTCCTGCCAGCCGACGTTGTGGAGCGAGGCCTTCACCTTCACGCTGATGTTCGCGCCGACCACGATGTTCCGGCGGCTGAATTCGGCGACCGCGCGGCACACGGTGCGGATGTCCGCCCCTTCGACGTCGATGCTGAACGTCCCCGCACCCGTGGGCACCAGGCCCACCTGCCTCATGGCGCCCGTCTCCTGGGCACGGGCCGGAAGGGGAGCCAGGGCCACCAGGGCTACCACGACGATCAGAGACAGGCCCGTCAGGACCTTACCGGTTCGCATTCGAGTCTCCCTTCCGGGTCACGGGGATCGTCACCGTTTGCGACTGCCCGTCCACGGTGAGGACGACGACGACCGCGTCCCGCTTGACGCCCTCCACGACTCCATTCATGACCTTGTCTCCGCGGCGCAGCACGAAGCTGTTCCCGCGGGCATCCTCGCAGATCGCGAACTTGTCCTCCGCCCCCCACACGACGCCCACCACCTTCGTGCCGCCGACGTCCGGCGGCGCGCTGCTCTCCACATACTCGACCCCGCCCACCAGCGGCTGGAACGGATCCCGCCGGCCCAGCGCGCTGTACTGGTAGGCGGGCCGGTCGTCGAGGTGCGCCATGGACCGGACCGGCACCGGAGTGACGGAGGGCCTCATGGACACGGCGACGGCCGCGACACCCGGCCGCTTCGCCGGCGGCTGGGTCTTCGCCGGCACCGACGGCTTCGCGCCGGCCATCGCATCGAGCGCGCTCGTGCGCGTCGCCGCCTGGGCGCCGGCCTGCTTCGCCGCGTTCACCGCGCGCAGGGCGGTGGACGACCCGCTCGACGCCGGCGTCCCGGCGAGCGCCGGGCGCGGATCCATCCACTCCCCGGCGGTCCGCAGCGCGATGGCGGCCGTGCCGCCCGCGAGCAGGCCGGCCACGACCACCCCCGCCAGCGCGCGGCCCGCCACGATCCCGCGCGCGCGGGTCACGCGCCGCAGCGCTGACTCACGACGACTTGCGCGCATTGCTCGCTCCTTCCTTCCCGGCGGCCGGGGTCGAGGGCGCCGGGGCAGCCGGCGTCGGGTTGAGACTGTAGGCCGAGGCGGTGAACTCGACCGCGGTGGACGCGGTCGCATCGCCACCCGTGTTCGCCTTGAGACGCACGTTCGAGACCGTGACGATCCGCCGCAGGTTGGCCAGCTCGGCCAGGAACGAGCCCACCTGGTGGTACCCGCCGGTCACCGCGATCTGGAGCGGCAGCTCGCTGTAGTACTGCTCGGCCTTGAGCGCCGCCGGGCGGAACAGCACGAACCGCACGCCGGTCTGCTGCCCGGCGAGCGTGATCCTGCGCAGCAGCGAACCGAGCTCGCGGTCCGCCGGCAGCAGCTCCGCCGCCAGCGACCAGCGCTCGTGGAGCTGGTCGTACTCGGCCTCGAAGCGCGGCAGGTCGGCCACCGTGGCCCGGGCGCGCGCCAGCTCGGTGGACTTCTTCTCGTAGTCCGCCTTGAGCACGCCGACCCGGTCGCGCTGGGCCGGGTAGCCGAACTGCAGGAAGTGGGTGAAGAAGAAGACCGCGAGCAGGCCGCCGGCGACCACGACGCTCAGTACGACCTTCTGCAGCGCGGGGTTCTTGAGATCCAGATTCGCCATGGCATCCTCCCTACTGGGCCGGCTGGTCCGGAGTCACCTGACAGCCGACCCGGAACCGCACGATGTCGTGGTCGTTGATGACGGCGTGCTCGGCGACTTCGAGCTCGACGTTCGCGAACATCGGCGACCGCTCGAGCCGCGACATCAGGTCCGAGACCACCAGGTTCGAGAACGTGACGCCCTCGAGGCTCAGGCTCGACACGCCGCTCTGCTGCGCGTTCACCAGCCACAGGTGGTCGGGCACGCACTTCGCCAGCTCGTCCATGAGCCGCACGCTCTGGGCGCGTCCCTTCTCGAGCCGGCCGATGATCCCCAGCCGGAGGTCGAGCTCGGCGCGCTCCTGGGCGAGCCGGTTCACGCGCTCGATCTGCGGCGCCAGCACGCGGGACTGCGCCTCCACCTCGGCGATGGACTTCGCGAGGGTCGCCGCCCGGGTCTTCTGCGACAGCACCGTGCCGGCGATGACGACGCCGGCGGCCAGCAGCACGGCGAGCGGCACGACCAGGTCACCGGCCTTGAACGTGGCGGCCGCCCTGCGCTGCCCCTTCTCCTCTCCAGGGAGCAGGTTGATCCGGATCATCTCTTGTCTCCCACGCGGCGCAGGGCCAGTCCGATGCCCACCGTCAGAAGTGGCGCCACCTTCATGACGTCCTGACCCGCGAACAGGGCCGGGTCGTAGCTCACACGGGTGAGCGGGTTCGCGATCTCCGTGGCCACGCCGAAGCGGCGGCCGAGGAACTCTGGCACGCCCGGGGTCAGCGCGCTGCCACCGCACAGCATGATGCGCGAGATGGCGCCGGCCTCGCCCGAGGTGCGCAGGTAGGCCTGCGCGCGCTCGAGCGCGGTCGCGAGCCCCTCGCACGCGCTCTCGATCACGGGGGTCAGCTCGAGGCCCGAGCCCGACTCGCCGCGCACCGCGGCCGCGGACTCGGCCTGGCTCAGGCCGAACTTGCGCTGGGCGGCCTCGATGAAGGTGTTGCCGCCCACCTGCAGGTCCTTCGTGAAGTAGGGCACGCCGGCCTGGATGATGTTGATGTTGGTGATCTCGGCCCCGATGTTGAGGATCGCGATCACGTCCGTGGGCGCGAAATCGTAGTTGGCCTCGAGCGCGTTCTGCGCCGCGAAGGAGTCCACGTCCACGACCGCCGGGCTCAGACCCGCCTCGCGGATCAGGTCGGCGAAGGACATCACCATGTCCTTCTTCGCCGCCACCAGCAGCACCTGCATCTGCTTCGGGTCGTTCGGCGCGGCTCCCAGGATCTCGAAGTCGAGCGACACGTCGTTGATGTCGTAGGGGACGTGCTGCTCGGCCTCCCAGTAGACCGCCTGCTGCGCGTCCTCGGCGGAGAGGCGGTTCATGGTGATCTTCTTGACGATGACGGCGCGCCCGCTCACCGCGGCGACCACGTTGCGGGACCGGATGCCGCGTGACTCGAACAGGTTCGAGATCGCGTCGGTGACGAGCTGGCGGTCCATGATCTCGCCGTCCACGATCGCCTCGGCCAGCGGTGCCGAGAGGCCCCACCGCGCCAGGCGGTAGGTCCGATTGGGCAGGGGCTCGAGCTCGACCGCCTTGATGGTGTGGCTCCCGATGTCCAGCCCCACGAGGGACTGCTTCTTGCCGAAGAGCATCGCTTCACTCCCTGATCGCGGCGCCGGCCAGGGCCGGCACGGCGGGCTGGACCGCGGGACCCTGCGTACCGCGGCGTGTCGAAACAACCTGGATGGGCCGTCGGGATGCCCGCGGGACGTGGTCCCGCGGGGCACGGCCTGCCGTCGGAGTCATCGGACGTCCCGGACCCCGACTTGAGGGGCATTTCCGCCTGCCCGGGGGCCGTCCCGGGCGCGCATCCCGTCTCATCGGCGCTCCACGACCACCACCGGGGTGGTCAGCCGCCGGACCGCGAGGTCCCGGCGCCCTTCCGCCAGGGCGAGCCGGATCCTGCTCATCTCCTTCTCCGCGATGTCCCGCAGGTAGGGGTTGCGGGAGGACGCGCGGACGCTCTCCCACAGCAGGTAGGCCACCGAGAGGTCGCCCGAGTTCTGGCGCGCGAAGGCGGCGAAGCGCAGCGCCTGGGGCGGGGCGTCGGCCTGGCGGGCGGCGCGCTCGAAGTACTCCGCGGCGCGCGCCAGCTCGCGGCCGCCGGGCCGCACGTAGTAGAGGAACCCGAGCTGGAAGGCGAGCGGCCCGCTGCTCGGGTTGGCCTCGAGCCCCTTGAGCATGAGCGCTTCGGCCTTGTCGAAATCGCCGCCTTCCTGCGCCAGGGCGAACGAGCCGAACACGTAGGCCGG
>CAYHRW010000062.1:0-1126 GCA_964359105.1 uncultured bacterium | reverse complement strand
GCGGCGAGCGCGCGCATGTTGAAGAGCGGCAGGTTCGGCACCAGGTTCGCGACGGTCCCGAGCAGCGAGGAGAGCGGCTCCGGGAAGCGCGAGGCGAAGCCGCGCAGGTCGTAGCTCCACTGCCCCACCACGTAGAGCGCCAGGGTGTAGAGCGCCGAGAGCACCGGGGTCGAGAGCGCCGAGAACAGCACGGCGAGCGAGGTCACCACGGTGAGCTCGAGCCCGGCCAGGTAGACCGCCTCCGTCACCGCCCTTCCGTGGCCGGTGAAGCCCCGCAGCGCGAGCAGCGCGAGCAACGCGAGACCGAGCAGCAGTGCCACCACCCACAGCGCCGCCGAGAGCCCGGCCCACTTGCCCACCAGGTACGCGGCGCGCGTGATCGGGCGCGACAGCAGGTTGTAGATGGTGCGCCGCTCGATCTCCCTGGCGACCAGGCTGGTGCCGACCAGCAGCACCACCAGCAGCCCGAGCACCGAGACGGCGGAGAGCCCCAGGTCCACGGTGAGACGGCGGCCCTCGCCGAGCGCGAGCGGGCTGGCCACCTGGGTGAGCACCAGCAGCGCCACGCCCGCCGCCACCACGCCCGCCAGCACCCGGTCGCGCGTGGCCTCGCGGAAGGTGTTGAGCCCGATCAGCAGCGCGGTCATGCCGTCCTCCGGAACGCGCGGTCCGCAGCTGCGCGGTCGGCCTCCGCGGCCGCCAGGAACAGCTCCTCCAGGCTCGGGCGCTGCGGGGTCACCGCGTGCACGCGCACGCCGGAACGCACCAGCCAGGCCAGCAGATCTTGAAGTCGGTGCTCCTCCTCCAGCCGCAGCACCATCTCGCCCGCGCGGTCCTCGCGCGCGAGCACGCCGTGCCAGGCCGGCGGGATCTCGAGCGGGCCGGCCGCGGCGCAGCGGATCTCCACTGCCTGCCGGCCGTCGTTCACGATCTCGTCCACGCTCGCGGTGCGGGTGAGACGCCCGCGCAGCAGGATGGCCACGCGGTCGCACAGCATCTCGACGTCGGGGAGGATGTGCGAGGAGAACAGCACCGTGGTGCCGCGTCCGCGCTGCTCCAAGATGAGGTCGCGCACGTCGCGGCGCCCGAACGGGTCGAGCCCGCTCATCGGCTCGTCGAGGATGAG
>CAYHRW010000061.1:0-12512 GCA_964359105.1 uncultured bacterium | reverse complement strand
CCCCGCGAGGCCTGACTCAGCGCCGGCGCGCGCGGGCCGGGAGCACCTCGAAGCGCCCGAGCGAGACGAAACCCTCGTTCGCGCGCACCGCCGGGTCGTCGGCCTCGCAGATCGCCTGCTGCGCGCCGCGGCCCCACAGGCGCATCCCCACGAAGTAGCCGCCCGGGGCGAGGTCGCGCGGGAGCGCGAGCCGGTAGGTCTCGCGCATCGTGGTGTCGGCCGGCCAACCGGCCACCGGATGGAGCGTGTAGCCCAGGTAGCGCCACAGCTGGAGCACCGGGCGGCTCGCAGTGTCCACCACCACGAACTCGGTCAGGAAGAAGCGGTCGGTGGGTGCGATGCGCCGCCAGCAGGTGCGGAACGTGACGCGCTCTCCCGGCGCGGCCGGCCCGCCCATCTCCGCGCCGAGGAAGGCCAGCTCGCCGTCGTAGACCACGCGGCGCTGGCGCTGCAGCGGGCATGGCCCGGGGGCGCACAGCTCGATCGAGTCCGGGGCGTCGCGCAGGAACAGAACCACGTCGTCGGCCGCGTCCACCGGCCTCAGGTGGTTGCGCCGCCGCAGCTCGCGCCAGCGCACGCTCGTCCCTGCATCCACCAGGTGGAACAGCCCGCCGCTGCCGAGGTCGGCGAGCACCGCGGCGATGCCCGAGGGCACCGGGTAGGCCAGAGTCGAGTACGTGTAGCGCCCGCCGATCAGGTGGTGGAGCGCGTGCACCTCGGCGCGGTCCGTGAAGCGGGCGAGGAACTCCATCCCCGCCACCACGCCGCCGCGGTCCGGGACGCGCGCCACCAGCGCATCGCGCCACGGCTCGAGAGTGCGGTCATACTCCGAGGGCGCCAGGGCCTCGGGCCGCGCCATGCCCTGGAGCTTCCCGCTTCCGAGGAGCGGCCCGAACAGCGCGTTGCACGCCAGCGACACGACGAGCAGCGGGACGACGAGGCGGGCCGCGAGCGCCCGCGCGCGCGCTCCCCGGGCGGCGCGCCGCACCAGCGCCCCGTAGCCGAGCGCCGCGGACGCGACCAGGAACGGCGTCACCAGCGCGGTGTACTGGAACACGATGGTGTGCTGGGCGAGTCGCGAGGAGAGCAGGTGCTCGAGCACCACCGGCGACGCGACCAGTGCCGCGCCGGGGGCGAGCAGCGGCAGGAACGAGAGCGGCGCCAGCAGGTGGACGAAGTACTCGCGTTTGAGCCGCGTGTCGAGCGCGTCTCCTGGCGTTCCGAACAGCGAGGCCAGCGCGTGCAGCGGCTCGCGCGCCATGTTCGCCAGCGCCGCGCCGGGCGTGGCGCCCCAGGCCCCGTACATGCGGCCGTACTCGGCCTGCCCGGTGCCGAGGAGCGGCCTGAGCACCGCGAACGTGACGAGCAGCGACGCCACCGCCAGCACCGCCAGCACCGCCGCATCGCGCCGCCGCCGTCCCCCCGCGGTCGCCAGCGCGTAGAGCGCCATCCCGAGCACCACCAGGGCCACGTCCTCGCGCGCGAGCAGCGCGAGGCCGGCGGCGAGCGTCATGCGTCCCGGCCGCCGCGCGCGCAGGTCGTGGAAGGCGAGCAGCAGCAGCGGCGTGGCGAGCGTCTCGGGGTGGAACTCGAACAGATTGGCGTAGCCGACCGCGGGGTAGAGCAGGTAGAGCGCGGCGAAACCCACGGCGGCGGCGGCGCTCCCACTCTCGCGCCGCGCCAGCCACGCGGCCGGCAGCGCGCCGAGCGCGAGCGCGACGCTCTGCACCACCAGCAGCGTGACCGGGTGCCGCAGCAGAGCGTAGAGCGGCGCCACCAGGAACAGGATGAGCGACGCGTGGTCGCCCAGCCACGGCATGCCGCGGATCGAGCCGAAGAGCGAGCCGCGCAACAGCTGGTCGGTGGCCTGAGCGAAGATCGCGAAGTCGAAGTCGGTGTACAGGTAGTGGCGGTACTTGAGCGCGCACAGCGCGGAGTAGAGCGCCGCGTGGCCCGCGGCGAGCGCGAGCACGAGCGCGGTGGCGCGGCGATCGAGGAAGCCGGCGGGCGCGGGCGCGGGGGCGGCAGGGAGTGCGCGCTCCTGGCCGGGCGCGGGCGCGGCGCCCGCGCCACGCCTGCGGCCCGCGCTCATGCGGCCCCGGCCGCCCGCCGCGCGAGCTTCACGGCACGCGGAGCGGCGGGCAAGCGGGGGTTTGACAGCGACATGGAGCGGCTCCCATAGTGTCCCGCGATGCGAGTGACCACGGACCGGCACTGGACTTGCGACATCTCAAGGGCGCATGACTCCCGCCCCGCAGTCTAGAGGTCGTCGCTCGCTTCCTCCAGCGCCATCCTCTCCCGGGGATCTCCACGCCGCCGCGCTGGCCGTGCTGCTCGCGGTCGCGCTGGCCACGCCCGCCCCGGCGGCGGATTCCGCGCTCGCGCCGCCGCCCGACAGCGGCGACATCACGGCCTCGGTGCTGGTGCCCGGGCCGGGCAGGCGCGAGGTGCTGCCGCCGGCGGCCGAGCCGATCCGCGTCGGCGAGTCGCTGAAGTTCTCGGTGCAGTACGGCTTCATCCACGCCGGGAGCGCGTGGCTCGAGGTCCCCGCGGTCCGCGACTGGAACGGGCGCCCGGTCTACCAGCTGGTGGCGCGTGCTGAGTCGAACGCGTTCTTCAGCCGCTTCTACAAGGTGCGCAATCGCATCGAGTCCTACTGGGACCGCCGCGGGCTCTACAGCTGGCGTTACTTCGAGGACCGGCGCGAGGGGCGTTTCAAGACGAAGAGCGAGATCGTGTTCGACCACGAGAAGAGCCAGGCGGTCTACAGCGACGGACGGGTCTTCCCGACCCCGCCGCGGGTCCAGGACGCGCTCTCGTCCTTCTACTACACCCGGTTCCAGGCCCTGCCGCTGGGCGGCAGCGTGGTGTTCGACTACCATGCGAGTCGCAAGAGCCAGCCGCTCCAGGTGAAGGTGCTGGGCCGCGAGCGGATCGAGACCCCCGCGGGCACGTTCGACTGCGTGGCGATCGAGCCGATCCTCAAGGCCGGCGGCATCTTCAAGAAGCAGGGCCGCCTCGTGATCTGGATCACCGACGACAGCCGCCGCATGCCGGTGCTCATGAAGAGCAAGGTCATCATCGGCTCGATCAGCGTCGTGCTCGTGGACGTCAGGCCCGGCACCTGATGGGACGCTTCCGCGAGGCCGACCTGTCGCGGCTCACCGTGGGCCCGGTTTCGTCGCGGCCGACCCGCGTGAGCGTGGCGGACTTCGCCCGCCCGCTCGACCCGGCCGCGGCCGCCGCGGTGCTCGACGCGCTCCCCGACCAGCTCGCCGCGCGCGCCCTGCGCGAGGTGGTGGCACGCGTGGTCGAAGCCCGGCGCGCGGGCCGCCCGGTCCTCGTCATGTGCGGGGGGCACGTGGTCAAGGTCGGCGTGCCGCCCTGCCTCATCGCGCTCATGGAGCGCGGCGCCGTCACCCACCTCGCGATGAACGGGGCCGCGGCGATCCACGACGTCGAGATCGCACGCATCGGGCGCACCTCGGAGGACGTCGAGGCCAACCTCCACGCCGGGAGCTTCGGCATGGTGGACGAGACCGGCGACTTCATGAACGCCGCGATGCTCGAGGGCGCGCGGCGCGGCGAGGGGCTCGGCGAGTGCTGGGGCCGCGCTCTGGCGGAGGAGAACCCCCCGCACGCGGACGTGAGCCTGCTCGCGAGCGCCTGCCGGCTCGGCATCCCGGCGACGGTGCACGTGGCGATCGGCACCGACACCATCCACCACCACCCGCGCTGCGACGGCGCCGCGCTCGGCGCGACCACCCTGCGCGATTTCCGGATTCTCGCCGCCACGCTCGCCGAAGCCCGGGGCGCCGTGGCGCTCAACATCGGCTCGGCGGTCCTCCTGCCGGAGGTGTTCCTCAAGGCGCTCGCGGTGGCCCGCAACCTGGGCGCCGACCTCTCCGGGCTCACCACCGTCAACCTCGACCAGATCCAGCACTACCGGCCGCGCGTGAACCTGGTGGAGCGTCCCACCCGGGCGCCCGGAGCCCGCGGCTACGCCCTGACCGGCCACCACGAGATCATGGTGCCCCTCCTGGCCGCCGCGGTGCTGGCCCGGCTCCCGGGGAAAGGTGCGGCATAGGGCTTGCGACGGGTTCCACTCGGGTCGCCCCGGCGGGAGTCGGCGGTTGACAGTCCCGGGAGCTCCGCCTATACTTCAAACCGCTTTCTCACCGTGACTTGCGGTGAGCTTTGTGATCGCCGGCGGAGGCTTTCCGAGACGCATCTTGCTACCGCTTCGGGCAGGGCCTGGTAAGTAATTGACCCTGCTGCTGGATCGTGAACCGGGGGTTCGCCCCCCGTCCGGTCCATTGCGTCCGGTGCCTTCAGGGCCTCATCGCGATCACCAGGCCCCGGTCCCCGTGCGCAGCGAACCGGGGCTTTTTTCCCACCGATCGGGAGTGGAAGTGATCCGCAACGGTCTTCTCGCCCTGGCTGCCATCCTGGCGTTGGCCGCGCCCGTGTCGGCGCATGCCGCGTCCGCCGCACGCGCCGACGCAAGCTCCGATTCCGTCGGCATGGACTGGAGCAAGGTAGCCGAGTACCGCATCGTGCCCGGCGACGTGCTCAAGATCAACTTCGGTCCCACCGGCGTCGGCACCGGCCTCGACCTGATCCGCGAGGCGCGCGTGCGTCCCGACGGCCGCATCTCGGTCTTCCCGGTGGGGGACCTGATCGCAGCCGGGCAAACGCCGGGCGAGCTGCAGGGCACGCTGCTCCACCTGCTCTCCGGGGAGCTCAAGCAGCCGCGCGTGACCGTCGAAGTGAGCGAAATGGCCGGCAACCAGGTCCACGTGCTCGGTCGCGTGCTCAAGCCCGGCTCCTTCCCGGTCGGCCCGTTCACCACGCTGCTCCAGGCCCTCAGCGCGGCGGGCGGGTTCACCGACGACGCGGCGCGCAACAGCGTGCTCATCTTCCACCGCGACGGTACCCGCAACGTGAAGGTGATGAGGGTCAAGGTGGACCGCATCCTCAAGGGTGAGGGCGACGTCCCGCTCTCACGCTTCGACATCGTCTACGTGCCGCGCTCCACCATCGGGAACGTCGACGTCTTCGCGCGCCAGTTCTTCGGCGAAACCGTGCACGCCCTGACCTTCGGGATGGTGGGCTGGGAGCTGTTCAACCTCGACCGGGTGTTCCTCGTCCGGTCCACCTCGTCGCAGTAGGGGACCCGTTCATGAAGCCCGACATCACGACCGCCACCATGCCCGCCGCGGGACAGCGCGCCACCGCCCGCGAGTTTCTCTCGGTCGTCTTCCGCCGCCGCTGGATCATCCTCGGGCTGTTCCTGGTCACCACGGCCACCGTGCTCACGGTGGCGTTCACCACGCCACTGGTCTACGTGTCGTCGGGACGCGTGATGATCCGGCGCGGCGAGCAGCAGAGCGCGCTGATTCCGGACCGCCACATCATGAACGACTGGGAGACCGAGCTGGGGAGCGAGGTCGAGACGGTCAAGAGCTACCCCGTGCTCCAGCGCACGCGCGAGCTGCTCAACGAGCGCGCGCAAGCCGACGGCCGCCGCCTCGGCGTGAACGCCGCGCAGGTGGACGCCGAGGTGATGGGCAAGAGCAACGTGCTGGGCATCGCCTACCAGGATGGCGACCCCGAAGTGGCGCAGAAGGTGTGCGACGCCCTGATCCACGCCTACATCGAGTACCGCCAGGGCTCGGAGCTGCGCTACCCGGAGAGGTTCTTCGAGACCGAGACCGCGAAGGCCGCGGCGGGGTTGCAGCACTGGACCGAGCTGCGCCGCGAGTTCGCGAACCAGGCCGGCGTCGTGGACCTGCCGGAGCAGAGGCGCAACCTGATCTCCCAGCAGACGTCGCTCGACATGCGGCGCACCGAAGTCATGGCCGACCTCGCCGAGGCGCAGACCCAGCAGCGCATCATGCGCGAACTCGAGAAGAACCCCGACATCGACATGCCGACGATCGGGCAACTCTACTCGAACGAGAGCGCGCTGGTCGAGATCAAGCGCCGCATCGTCGAGCAGCAGGGCCGGATCGCCCAGCTGCGCGAGCGCTATCGCGAGGAGTCGCCGGAGATCCAGAACGCGGGGGTGACGCTCCAGACCCTGCGCGACATGCTCAAGCGCGAGGTCTCGGCGCGGCTCCAGATGTCCCAGTCGCGTATCGAGGTGGTCCAGGCGCGCAAGGCCGTCATCGACCGCGACATCGAGGTGGTCGAGGCCGAGCTGGAGGCCATGCCCAACAAGGAATCCCGGCTCGGCGAGATCGACCGCCAGGTTGCGACCTGGAAGACCCGCTACGACGCGCTGGCCGAGAAGAGCAACCAGGCCAAGATCAACAAGAACACCGACAACTCGATCATCGTGTACCTGCTGAATCCGGCCGGCGCGCCCAAGGCGCGCAACACACGCGACTACGTGCGGCTCGCGCTCGCCCCGGCCTTCAGCCTGGTGGTTGGCATCGGCCTCGCGTTCTTCATCGACGGCCTCGACCTCACGGTCCATACCGCCGGTCAGGCCGAGGAGGAGATCGACCTGCCGGTGCTCGCGGCCATCACCGAGCGCCGCCGGAGCGGCTAGAGATCCACGCGGAGACGACACCCGCATGACCCGCATCTTCGACGCCCTCAGGAAAGCCCAGGCGACCCGAGCCCCGGCGGCGCCCATCGGCCCCGTGCCCGTGCCCCCGGCGCCCTTCCCGGCCGGCCGGGCCGCGGCGGCACGTGCGGCCGCCGCGCGCCGGGTCGAGGGGGCCGACGACCCGCGGCTCGCCGTCGTGCCGTTCACGGCGCGGGTGACGCTGCCCGAGGACGTGATGCGCGAGATGACCGCCCTGCGCGTGAGCCTGGAGGTCGGGCTGGTCGAACGGATGCCGCGCACCGTGATGTTCGCGAGCTCGCAGCGAGGCGAGGGGACGACCACGGTGGCGGTCCAGTTCGCCGCCGCGCTGGCGTGCGACGACCGCCTGCGCGTACTGCTGGTGGACGCCCATGCCCGGCGGCCGGCGCTCGATGCGGGCGCGGCGCCCGCGGCCGGCCCGTCCGGCGCGGAGCTGGCCGCGCTCCCGCCCGGGGCCGACGGCCCGGCCGCCCGCAACCTCGACCTGCTGCCGCTGTCGGAGGAGCAGCGCCGCGCCGGCATCCTGGTGGCGGCCGCGGTGCGCGAGTGCCTCGAGGCGCTGGCCGGCGGCTACGACTGGATCGTGCTCGATGGTCCGCCCGTGCTCGAGTCCCCGGACGCCGTGTCGCTCGCCGCGGTGGCCGACGGGGTCATCGTCGTGGTCCGGGCCGGTCGCACCAAGCGTCCGGTGCTGGCGCGCTCCGTGGACCTGCTGCGCCGCGCCGGTGCGCGCGTGCTGGGGAGCGTCCTCAACCGCCGCCGTCTGGAGATTCCCGAGTTCATCTACCGGCGAATCTGATTCGCCTCGAACCCAGGTGACCAGCCCCCTGCCCGCGGAGCCCGTGTCTCTCGCATCGGATCGGTCCGACCCGCCCGTCGCCGAGCCGCTCGCGGTGGCGCTGTCGCTGGTGGACGAGTGGGCGGCCGGCGCGCGCGCCATCCTGCTCTCCGGGAGCCACGCCGGCGGGGAGGCCGTGTGGGCCGATGTGGAGGGCCGCCGGCTCTCGCTCTCCGACCTCGACACCTACGCCGTGGTGGATGGCCGCGCCGCCCAGCGCGCCGCCCAGGCGCGCGCCCGCGCGGCGCGCCCGGGACTGCGCGAGCGGCTCCTCGCGCTCGGCTTCGCCGCGCCGCTCGAGGCCGCATTCCTCACCGGCGGCGACCTGGCGCGGCTCGCCGCGCGCCCCGGCACGCTCGAGCTCAGACGGCACGCGCGCGTCATGAAGGGCGACCCGGCGTGGCGCGAGCGCGTGCCCGCCTGGAGCGCCGGCGACGTCAGCGCCGAGGAGCGGCTGCTGCTGCTCGAGAACCGCGCGTTCGAGCTGCTGATCGCCTGGCACGGGCTCGCCGCGGAACCTGCGCTCGAGCGCCTGCAGGCGCGGCACGCCGTGATGAAGACCGCGCTCGACCTGGCAGGCGTGCTGGCGCTCGCGGCGGGCGAGTACCCGGACGGTGCGGCGGCGCGCGTGGAGGCGGCGCGCCGCCGGCTCGGCGCATTCCCGCCCGGCGAGGCGGCGGTCGCGGCCGACCTGCCGCGGCTGTGGGAGGCGGCGTTGCTCTGGCGCGCCGACCCCCGCGAGGCGCCCGGCGTCGCGGCGTCGCGCGCCGAGTGGGCGTGCGCTGCACGGGCCTGGGTCGCGCTGTGGCGCGTGCTCGGCGGAAGACCGGGGGAGGACACCTGCGCGCTCGCGCTGCGCCTGGCCGCCCGGGCGAGCGCGCGGGGGCGCCTGCGCCAGGCGCTGTTCTTCGATTCGCGCGGGGGAGCTGCGCCCACGCCGGGCTCGCGGCTCCACCACGCGCTGCGCGGCACGCCTCGGCACCGGCTGAACGCGAGCGCCGCGCTGCTGGTCGCGGCGGGCGCCGCCGCGCCCGCGGGCATGCCGGAGCTCGCGCCGGTGGCCGCCACGCTTCGGCGGCTGGGCGTGCTCTCCGGGGCGCAGCTCGCCAGCTGGACCGCGGCGAGCCGCGCGGCGGTGATGGCCTGGGACCGCTGGCTGCTGGACGGCCAGCGCACCGAGGGCTGGCGGTGAGGCGGCGCATGGTGGTGCTGCTGGTGGACGCGCTGGGCTGGGAGCTCGCCGCCCGCACCCCCGGCTTCGCCACCATGCTGCCCGAGCGGCGCCGGCTCGAGACCATCCTCGGCTTCAGCTCCGGCGCGCTCCCCACGCTCTTCACCGGCCGCATGCCCGCCCAGCACGGTCGCTGGCTCATGTACCGGCGCGCGCAACGCGGCACGCCGTTCGCGGGCTTCGGCGCCCTCGCGCTGCTGCCACCGCGTCTCCAGCGGAGCTGGAAGCTCTCGCGGCTGCTGGCCCGCGCGGTGCGTGCGCGCGGCGTGCGCGGGTACTTCGACCTCTACGAGGTGCCGCGCCCGCTGCTCGCCGCCTTCGACCTGGCCGAGCGCGACGACATCTTCACGCCCGGCGGGCTGCCGGGCGACTCGCTGTGGGACGCGCTCGAGCGCTCGGACGCCCGCTGGCGCGGCTGGAACTGGCGCACCTCGGAGGCCGGCTCGCTCGCCGCGCTCGAGGGAGCGCTCGAGTCGGGCCGCGAGGACTTCCTGTTCTGCTACACCGCCGAGCTCGACGCGCTGCTGCACCGCGAGGGCTCGCACGGCGCGGGGGTGCGCGCGCGGCTCGCCGCCTACGACGCCTGGCTCGACCGCCTCGCGCGCGGCGCGGCGCGGCGCGGCGAGGAGCTGTGGCTCTACCTGCTCTCCGACCACGGCATGGTGGACGTGACCTCGACCGTGGACGTGATCGGGCGCCTCGCCGGCCTCGCCGCGCGCTGGCCGCGCGACTACCTGGCGTTCTTCGACTCGACCCTGGCGCGCTTCTGGTGGCGCGCCGCCGGCGCGCGCGACGCGGTGCGGGCGGCGCTCGCGGATCTTCCCGGCGGGCGCTGGCTCGACGACGCCGAACTCGAGCGCGCGGGCGCGCGTTTCGCGCGGCACGACTACGGCGAGGATCTCTGGCTGCTGGATCCCGGCGTGCTCATGGTGCCCTCGTTCATGGGCGCGCGGCCGGTGGCGGCGATGCACGGCTACGATGCCGCGCACCCCGACATGGCGGCGCTGCTGTGGTCGAACCGCCCCGTCCCGGCCGAGGTGGCCCATCTGCGCGACGTGCGCGGCTTCCTCGAGAGCGAGCTCGAATCGCTCGCCGGGGAGGCCGCGTGAAGCCCGGCGAGATCGTCCACAGCGTTTCGCGCGGCGCGTTCTACCTGGCACTCGAGAAGACCGCGGCCCTGCTCTCGGGGGTGGCCTATGTCGTGCTGCTGTCGCGCTGGCTGGGCCCCACCAAGTACGGGATCATGGCGCTCGCCACCTCGTTCACCGGCCTGGCCACCATGGTGACCGGGAACTTGGAGATGTACCTCGAGCGCTACGCCGCCGAATACGAGGCGCGGGGCATGGTGCGCACGCTGCGGCGCGCCCACCTCATGGCGCTCGGCGTCAAGCTCGGCCTCGGTCTGCTGGCGAGCGCGCTCATCCTGCTGCTCGCGCCGACGCTCGCCGACCAGTTCGCCATGCCCGAGTTGACGATCCTGCTGCCCGTGCTGGTCTTCACCGTGGCCTTCGACGGGTTCTCGACCACCGGGCGCGCGACCCTCTTCGGCGTGCAGCAGTTCCGCTGGGTCTCGCTGCTCGCCATCGTCTTCCACGTCGCCAAGACCCTGATGGTGGGGGCGCTGTGGTTCGCGCACCAGGGGCTGGTGGCGCTCGCGGTCGGGCTCGCGGCGCTCACCGTGGCGCAGGGGCTGGCGCAGACCGCGGTGCCGCTGTGGATGATGCGCCATGCCGAAGACCGCGAGCAGGGTGGTCCCGAGACCCGCGGCCGCGGGATGCTCCGCGGCATGCTCGCCTACTGCCTGCCGCTCCTCGGCGCGCGCGTCACGTTCATGTCCGGGCAGAACCTGAGCAAGATCATCCTCGGGAAGCTGTTCGACGCCACCCTGCTCGGGTACTTCTCGTTCGCTTTCCAGACCATCGAGCGCTTCGTCGAGCTGGTGCACACGCTGCCTTCGGCGCTGCTCCCGTCGTTCACGCGCCTGGTCGCGGCCGGAGAGCGCGACCGGCTGCGCTCGGTGTTCGACCAGGCGCTGAGGCTGGTGCAGGTGGCGGCCTGCGGCCTCTCGTTCGTGCTGTTCGCGTTCGCCCGCGAGATCACCCTCTTCCTCGGCAGCCCGTTGTTCGAGCCGGCCTATCCGGTCCTGCGCGTGCTGGCGCTGGTGCCGGTGGTGCGCACCGCGCAGCAGCCGCTCACCATGCTGTTCCAGGCCACGCGCAGGCCGGCGACCGTGCTGGGGCTGGCGCTCGTCAAGTTCGTGACCGAGTTCGGCTGCTACTTCCTGCTGGTAACCTCGCTCGGCATCATCGGAGGGGCCTGGGCCAACCTCGCCGGGGCGACGGTCTCGTACCTGGTGGCGATGGCGGTCCTGGCCCGCGTCCTGCCCGAGACCTCCGGCCTGCGAGCGCGCACCGGGCTCACGGCCCTGGGGTTGCTGATGCCGCTGCTGGCGCTCACGTTGCTCGTGGACGCGCGGGCGCCGCACGGGGTCGCCACGCTCGTGCATCTGCTGCTGGCGTCCGCCGGAGTGCTCGGGGTGTTCGCGCTCGGGCTGGTGCGCCGCTACGATCTGCAGCGCGTCGCCGAGATGCCGCTTCAGGCCGCCTGGATGCGCCAGGTGCGGGACCTGCTGGTGGGGATGGTGGACCGCTTCGCCCGCGTGGTGGAGCCGCGGAGGATCTCGTGAACGACCGCGCCCGGGTGCTGGTCATCGTGCCGGCCTTCGACGAGGAGGAGAGCCTGCCGCGCACCCTCGACGAAGTGCGCGCGGTCGCGCCGGCGGTGGACCTGCTGGTGGTGGACGATGGCTCTCGCGATGGCACCGCGCAAGTGGCGCGCGCGCGCGGCGTACCCGTGGTGCGCCACCCCTTGAACCTGGGCGTGGGCGGCGCGCTCGAGACCGGCTTCCGCTGGGCGGTGGAGCGCGGCTACGACGTCGGCGTCCAGCTCGACGCCGACGGGCAGCACGACCCGGCGTGGCTTCCCGCGCTGCTCGATCCCGTGCTCGCCGGCGCCTGCGACGTGTGCATCGGCTCGCGCTACGCGGCCGCCACCGGCTATCACGCGCCGGTGCTGCGCCGCTCCGGCATGCTCCTGTTCGCCGGTCTGGTGAGCGCGGCGCTCCACCAGCGCATCACCGACACGACCTCGGGATTCCGCGCCTACTCCCGCGCCGTGATGGAGGTGTGCCAGCACGACTTCCCGGAGGATTTCCCCGATGCGCCGCTGCTCATCGCGCTCGCGCGGCGCGGCTTCCGGCTGCGCGAAGTCGCGGTCGTGATGCGCGAGCGGCGGGCGGGGCGCTCCTTTTACACGCTTGGCAAGTCCCTGTATTACCCGTATAAGAACCTGCTGGCGTCGCTCATGGCGCTGCTGCAGCGCCCCGTGTAGGGCTCGGAGGTCTCATGCACTTCCTCTCGAAGACCCAGATCATCGCCGCGGCCGGCGCGGTGGCGCTCGTGCTCCTGGTCCTCGACCTGGTGAGGCGGCGCAAGCTGTCCGAGGAGTATGCCCTGCTGTGGGTGGTCTCCACCGCCGGGATGGCGGTGCTGGGCTTCGCGACGCCGGTGCTGCGGTTCGTCACACGCGCGCTCGGCATCGTGCTCGAGACCTCGACGGTGTTCGCGGCCGGCCTCGCCTTCACCACCGGCGTGCTCATCTACCTGTCGGTCCGGCTGACGCGGCTCGGCCGGGAGAACCAGACGCTGGCCCGCGAGCTGGCGCTGCTGCGCCACGATCTCGAGGCGCTGCGCGGAGCGGCCGCGGCCCCGCCCGGAGCGGCGGGCGGGGAGCGCGCGTGAGACACCCTGTGTCAACCCTTCCTTCGTTCGCGTGGATGGAGCGGGCGT
>CAYHRW010000060.1:0-12730 GCA_964359105.1 uncultured bacterium | reverse complement strand
TGAGCGGTTGAACTACTCGGCAACAGGAGATTTCGTCACCGGTCCGCCCGCCCCGCTCGCGGCTCCGATCGCGGCCACGGCGCCCAGCCTGCCCGCGGCCGCCGACCACCGCGGCGCGCGCGGCGCGCGTTCGCTCGAGCCCGCGCCGGCGCCCGACAACCTGCTCGACCTGCCGGCATGGCTGGAGTACCGGGCGTGCAATCACCTGGTCGCGCTCCCGCGCGAGGCCCGCCTGTTCTACCGGCGCGGCCTGATGATGCGGCAGTCGGGGAGCCACGAGGAGGCGGTGCGCCTGGTGCGCGGCGCGGCCGAGCTGGATCCCTCGTTCGTGGCGCCGCACCTGACGCTGGCGTCGTGGTTCCTGCTGCGCGAGCCGAGCCAGGCGCTGCTCCACTACGCCGCGGTGATCGAGCAGGCGCGACAGAACTTCCTGCTCCAGCTGGCCCTGGCGGGCAACGCGCTCTACCTCGGGCTGCAGGCCCTGTTCCTGGGGCTGCTGGGCGCGGGGATGATCGTGGTCCTGCTGCACCAGCGCGAGCTGCGGCACCCGTGGATCGAGCGGCTCTCGCGGCTCCTCAGCCCGGCTTCGGCCGGTATCTGGTCGTGGGCGTTCCTGGTGCTGCCCTTCCTCGCCGGGTTCGGAGCGGCGCTGCCCACGGCGGTCCTCCTCGCTCTGCTGTGGCCCGTGCTCCGCGTGCGCGAGCGCCTGGTCTTCGTGGCACTGGCCGGCGTGCTGGTGGCCATGCCGTGGTCCACCGGAGCGCTCGACCGGTTCTCGCTCGCGCTGCGCGAGGACCGCGGCCCGTTCTACGGTGCCCCGCTGGTGGGTTCCGAGTCCTGGAGCCCGGAGCGCGCCGCGCATTTCGCGCGCCTCGCCGACGCGCAGCCCGACGAGCCGTTCGTGCAGTTCGCGGCCGGTTGGACCGCGCGCCAGGGCGGCGACCTGCCCGCGGCAGAGGCGCGCTTCCGCCGGACCCTGGAGCTGTGGCCCCGCAACGACCGGGTGATGAACGACCTCGGTAACGCGCTGGCGATGCAGGGCCGCGGCGGCGAGGCCCTGGCGCTCTACCTGCAGGCGAGCCAGGCAAACCCGGCGAACCCCGCGGCGCTGTTCAACGCTTCCCAGATCTACACCCAGCGCTACGACTACCGTGCCGCCACCGACGCGCTCTCGCGCGCCTCGGCGCTCAACTTCGACCTGGTCAAGAGCTACCAGTCGCAGACCTCGGACGACAGTCGCCTGCCGCTGGTGGACCAGTGGATCGCTCCCGGCACCTTCTGGACCGCCCTGTCGCGGCTCCGCGAGCGCGGCCCCGCGGCCGCGCTCCTTCCTCCCGCGTGGCGCTCGCGCGTCGAGTGCTCGGGCTGGGCCTTCAGCGCGCTCGCGCTGCTGCTCACCGCGCTCGCGCTCGCGTTCGCCCTCTGGCAGCACCGCACGTTGCCGCTCCGCTGGTGCAGCAACTGCGGGCGCGTCATCTGCCGGCGCTGTGCGGTGCGCCAGCACGTCACCGCACTGTGCCCGGAGTGCGCCGCGGTGCACGCACGGGCCGAGAGCCCCGATTTCGCCGGCGTGCTGCTGCTCCAGCACCGCCGCCACACCCGCGGCACCGACCACATGGTGCGCACGGCGCTGGCCACGCTGATCCCGGGCTACGGGCTGCTCGCCTTCCGCCGCGTGCTGCTGCCGCTGCTCCTGCTCGCCGGCGCCGCCGCGCTGGCCTGCGCGGCGCTCGGGCTCGGAGAGCCGTTCTGGTACGAGGCGCGCCTCCCGCTCCCCGGCGAGGAGGTCCCGGTCCCGCTGGTCGTCGGCCTGTGGATCGCCATCTACGCCGTCTCCATCACCGGCTACTTCGCCGAGGTCGCCCGCGCCGAGGCCAACGAGTCCGCCGCCGAGGCGCCGGCGCGCAGCCGCGTCCGCTTCCCCACCCGCCCGACCGCGGCCGCGGCGTAGGAGGATTCATGGCGCTCCAGGGCAACCTGCGCGACTTCTCGGCCGCGGAGATCCTCCAGCTGCTCGGCAGCCAGAAGAAGACCGGTTGCCTCACGCTCGAGAGCGAGGGGCGCGCCTCGGTGGTGTTCGTGCAGGAGGGCCGCGTGGTCTCGACCCGCAGCCCGGGACTCGCCAGGGACGACCGGCTGCTCGGTTTCCTGCGCCGCGTGCACCGGCTGTCCGACGAGCAGTGCCGCGGCATCCTCACCATCCAGCGCGAGTCCGACCGCGACCTCGAGGACCTGCTCCTCAACGGGCGCTACCTCGAGGCCGACGAGCTGGCTTCGTTCGTCGAGCGCCAGGTCCTCGAGGACCTGATGCGCGTGATCCGGCTGGAGGAGGGCACCTACCGCTTCGACCCGCGCCTGCGCTGGACGCAGACCCCGCTGCTGCGCCTCAGCATCGAGGCCGCGCTCATGGAGGTGGCGCGGCGCGCCGACGAGCAGAAGCGCTTCCGCGGCACCTTCCCGGACCCGTGCGAGGTGCTCGGGGTGCGGGACCTGCCCGACCCGGACGTGACGCTGGCCGAGGACGAGCGCGAGCTGTTCGGCGTCATCGACGGCCGGCGCACCCTGGCGGAGATCGTCGCAACCGCGCCGCTCACCGAGTACGAGACCTGCGAAGCGCTCCAGCGCATGCTCGACGCCGGCTGGATCGAGCGCGTCGGGCGCCGGGAGCCGGGCGCGGCCCCGGTGGTCGTGGCTGCGCCGCCGCGCACGCCGCTGCGGCTGGGCCGCGAGCTGATCTTCGCGGCGGTGGTGGTGGCCCTGATGCTGGCGCTGCGATTCGGAGCGCACGCGCTCGTGGCGGAGGCGCACCATGCGGCGGGACCGGACGTGTTCACGGCGGCACAGCTGCGCGACGTCCGTTACGCGCTCGACCTCTACCGGCGCGAGCGCGGGCTCTACCCCGAGCGCCTCGAGCAGCTGGTGGATGACCGCTGGCTGCCTCCCGCGCGCGCCCGCTTCAGCGGTTACGTCCTGGACTACCGCCCCGAGCGGGGCGGCCTCGGCTACCGGCTCGATCTCGAGCCGGACCGCTAGCCCCGCCGGACCGCCGCCCTCCCGGACTGGAGGGCTTACGCCTCGCCCGGCTCCTCCCGGCCCAGGATCCAGCGCGCGGCTTCCTCCAGGTCCTCGCACACCCGGTCGGGAGCGGGCGCCCCCTCGCCCCCGGCCAGGCGCCGCTCCTCGTCGCGACCGTAGCCGGTGCGCACCAGCACGCCGCGCGCGCGCGCGTTGTGCGCGGTCTCCACGTCGAGGAGCTTGTCCCCCACCATGAACGAGCGCGCCAGCGAGAGCACCAGGTCGTCGGCCGCGCGCTCGAGCAACGCGGTGCCCGGCTTGCGGCAGGCGCAGCCGGCCTCGGGCCGGTGCGGGCAGAAGTAGATCGCGTCGAGCTCGATCCCGTGCACGCGCAGCAGCGAGCGCAGCCGCGCCATCGCGGCGTGGACGCGCGAGGCCGGGAACAACCCCCGCTCCACCCCCGACTGGTTCGACACCACCACGACCGGGAAGCCCGCTGCCGCGAGCCGTCGGAGCGCCGTCACGGCGCGCGGCAGCAGCTCGAGGTCGGCCGGGTCCGAGAGGTAGCCGCGCTCCACCACCAGCGTCCCGTCGCGATCCACGAACACCGCGGGCCGGGGGGAGCGCGTGCGGTGGCGCGCCAGCGAGCGCTCGCACGCGCGCTCGAGGATCTCGGTGTCGAGGTGGGCGGCGTCCGGCGCGTCGGGCGGCGTCCCGGGCGACCACAGCGCCACCCGCTCGAGGTCGAGCCCGTGCGGGTCGGCGCTCACGGCCCCGGCCTCCCCTTCCTCGATCAGGCCCGAGGCATGCAGCGTGCTCCACGCCCAGCGGTCGCGGCGGCGCCACGCGCGCAGGGCCGGGGCCTCGAGCGCCAGCACCATGCAGCGCGCGTGCGCCAGCCAGCCGGCGCTCGCGGCGGCCAGCACGCGCGCGGGCCCGGCCAGCACCACGTCGGCCTGCGTGCGGGCGCGCGCCACGCCGCCCCGCACCGGCTCCAGCTCGGCGGGCGGCGCACCCTGGAAGGCGGGCACGCCCGGCCCCCGCCACGACACCCGGTGCCCGCGCAGCGCGAGGCCGGCGGCGGCGAGCGCCATGCGGCTCGCGGGACCGGCGAGGGCGTCCCCCAGGACCAGGATCCTCACGGCGCAACCTCGTTCATGGCACGCCCGACCTCGGCGACGCTCACCGCCGCGAGGCAGAGGGTGCCGATGCGGCAGGAGCGCCGGAAGCACGGCGCGCACACCGGCGCGCGCTGGACGACGCGCACGCGCCGCCCCAGCGGCGCGGTCCAGGCGCTGCTGGTGGAGCCGAAGATCGCGACGGTCGGCGCCCCCACCGCCGCGGAGAGATGCGCGAGTCCCGAGTCGTTGCACACCGCGAGCGTGGCGCGCGCGAGCAGTGCCGCCTGCACCGCCAGATCGGTCTCCCCCGCCAGCACCAACGACGCGGGGCCTACGCCGTCGGCCACCGCGGCGCAGGTCGCGCGCTCCGCCGCGGCGCCGCACACCAGCACGGCCAGCCCGCGCGCGGCGATGGCGCGGCCCAGCGCGGCGAAGCGCCCCAGGTCCCAGCGCTTGGCCGGGCCGTACGTGGCGCCCGGACCGAGCACCGCGCAGGCGCGGCCGGCCAGGCCGCGAGCCGCGAGCAGCGCGGCGGCGCGCTCCGCCGCGCCCGCCGGGAGCACCAGGTCAGGCACCGGGACGGGGCGCGCGCCCAGCTCCGCCCCCAGCAGCAGGTACTCGCGGCTCAGGTGGAGGTCGCCGCGCGCGGGGCGCGCGAGCGGGCGCGTCAGCAGCGCGCTGCGCGCCTCGTGACGGAAACCCACGCGCGTCGGGGCGCCGCAGCGCCGCGCGAACAGCGCGCTCGAGAACGAGGGCGGCAGCACCAGCGCCGCGTCGGGCCGCCACGCGCGCAGGGCGCGGCCGAGCGCCGCACGCTCCGCTCCCGGCGCCGGCCAGGCGTGGCCGCGGTCGAAGCTGCGCCCGGGCGCGAGCAGGTCGAGGAGCGCGGGTGGTCCCACCGTCCGGATCTCGGCCCCCGGGTGCGCGGCGCGCAGGGCGTGGAGCAGCGGGCGGCTCATCAGCGCGTCGCCGAGCCAGTTCGGCAGGCGGACGAGGAGGCGCTCGAGGGGCCGCACGGCGCTAGCCCGGGCCACCCATGCGCCGGACTTCAGTACGCTCGCGCGAACAGCGCCACGCGCTGGCCCGCCGGCGTCATCCCGGCGAACGGGGACTGGTCGAGCGGGATGCAGCGCAGCGTGGCCGCGCACTTCTCCTTGATCTCGGCCTCCAGCGCGGCGGAGCCCTCCCAGGGCAGCGTCACGAACCCGCGCCTGCCGTCGTCCCGGAAGTGGCGCACCAGCTCGTCGAGCGAGGCGGCCGCCGAGGTGTGCTGCCCCCGGAACGCCCGGGCAGCACGGAACAGGTCGGCCTGCACCTCCTCGAGCAGCGCGGGCAGCCGTTCGCCGAGCCGGTCGAGCGGGATGGACTCCTTGGCGCGGCTGTCGCGCCGCACGCTCATCACCGCGCCCTTCGCGACGTCCTTCGGCCCCACCTCGAGCCGCACCGGGACGCCGCGCAGCTCGTGCTCGTAGTACTTCCAGCCCGGCGTGTACTGGTCGCGGTCGTCCACCTGGAGCCGCACGCGGTCCCCGAGCGCCTCGCGCACGCGGTCGAGGAACGCGAGGACCGCGGCGCGGTCCTCGGGCCTGCGCCAGATCGGCACCACCACCGCCTGGACGGGCGCGACGTGCGGCGGGAGCTTCAGCCCGTGGTCGTCGCCGTGCGTCATGATGACGCCGCCGATGAGCCGGGTCGAGACCCCCCACGAGGTCTGCCACACGTGCTGGCGCTTGCCCTGCTCGTCCTGGTAGGTGATGTCGAACACCTTGGCGAAGTGCTGTCCCAGGTTGTGCGAGGTGCCGGCCTGCAGGGCGTAGCCGTCCCTCATCAGCGCCTCGATCGAGTAGGTCATCTCGGCGCCCGCGAACTTCTCGGCGTCGCTCTTGGAGCCGGCGTGGACCGGGATGGCGAGGTCGGTCTCCACGAAGTCGCGGTAGACCTCGAGCATGCGCAGCACCTCGGCCTGGCAGTCCCCGGCGGTGGCGTGCGCGGTGTGCCCCTCCTGCCACAGGAATTCGGTGGTGCGCAGGAACGGACGCGTCACCATCTCCCAGCGCACGACGTTCGCCCACTGGTTGATGAGCAGCGGCAGGTCGCGGTAGGACTCGATCCACTTCGAGTACATCGCGCCGATGATGGCCTCGCTGGTCGGGCGGATGGCGAGCCGCTCCTCGAGCTCCTTGTCGCCGCCGTGCGTCACCCACGCCACCTGCGGCGCGAAGCCCTCGACGTGGTCGGCCTCCTTCTGGAGCAGGCTCTCGGGGATCAGGAGCGGGAAGTAGGCATTCTGGTGCCCGGTCGCCTTGATGCGCTGGTCGAGCAGGCGCTGCATGTGCTCCCAGATGCCGTAGCCGTAGGGCCGGAACACGATGCACCCGCGCACCCCGGAGTGGTCGGCGAGCTGCGCGCGCTGCACCACCTCGGCGTACCACTTCGAGAAGTCCTCGGACTGCGGGGTGAGATGTTCGGGGGCGGCCTGAGCCTGGCTCACACGCTTCTCCACGCTGGGGGTCTCCGCGATGCCGGAAAGAGCGCGCAGTATAGGCAGGAGCCGAGGGGTGGACAAGCCGCCGGGCCGCAGCCGCGGGCCTTCAGCCGGCCAGCGCCGCCACCGCGTCCGCCACCTGCTCCGGCCGCAGCTCGCGCATGCAGCGGAAGTGGCCCCGCGGACAGGCGGGCCGCCCGTGCAGCGTGCAGGGCTGGCAGGCCTCGCGGCGGCACAGCACGCGATGTCCCTCACCCGCGGGCGCGAAGCCCAGCTCAGGCGCCGTGCTGCCGAACAGCGCCACCACCCTGAGCCCGCGCGCGGCGGCGAGGTGCATCAGACCGCTGTCGTGGGTGACCGCCGCGGCCGAGCGCGAGAGCAGGGCCGCCATGCGCGGCAGCGGCGCGGTGCACCAGCGCGTGCCGGGCAAGCCCTCGGCGCGCGCGGCGAGCGCCGCGAGCGCGCGGCGCTCGGACTCCAGCGAGAGCACCAGCCGCGGCAGCCCGCGCGCGGCCAGCGCGTCGTGGAGCGCCATCCAGTGCTCCTCGGGCCAGCGCTTGGTGGCGTGGCGCGCTCCCGGGCAGAGCGCCACCGGCGGGCGCCCGGGCGTCCAGTCGGAGAGGTACGCCTCCGCCCACGCCTCGGCCTCGCCGCCCGCGTGCACGCGCGGCGGCCCCTCCGGGGCGATGCCGAGCGGCGCGAGCGCACGGGCGTACCGCTCGAGCGCGTGCGGCACCGGCCCGGGGCGGGTCCAGCGCGCGTGCACCCACCGCGAGCGCCGCACCCGGTACGAGGCCGCGCGCAGCACCGGCGCGCGCTGGTGGAACGCGAGCAGCCGCGTGCGCACGCTGCCGTGGAGGTCCACGATGAGGTCGCAGTCCTCGAGCTCCGCGCTCATCGAGACCAGGTCCTCGAGGCGGCGCGCGTCACGCTCCAGCGACCGCACGTGGCTCAGCGCGGGATCGAAGCGCACCACGTCCGCGTACTCCTCCCTGACCCAGAAGTCGAGGCGCGCCTGCGGCCAGGCGCGGCGCAGCGCCTGCACCACCGGCAGCGCGAGCACCACGTCGCCCAGCGAGGAGAGCCGCAGCACCGCGATGCGGCCGAAGCCTCCGGCCGGCGGCTCCAGGCGGCGGGGACTCATCTCAGGCCACGAACTGGAGCTCGTAGAGCCGGCGGTAGACCCCGTCGCGCGCGAGCAGGGCACGGTGGTCGCCGCACTCCACCACTCGTCCCCGGTCGAGCACCACGATGCGGTCGGCGTGCTGGACGGTCGAGAGCCGGTGCGCGATGACCAGCACGGTGCGGTCGTGCATCAGGCGCTCGAGCGCCTCCTGCACCAGCCGCTCGCTCTCGGTGTCGAGCGACGAGGTCGCCTCGTCGAGCAGCAGGATCGGCGGGTTCTTGAGCAGCGCGCGCGCGATGGCGAGCCGCTGGCGCTCTCCCCCCGAGAGCCTGGTGCCGCGCTCGCCGATCACGGTGTCGTAGCCCAGCGGCAGCCGCACGATGAACTCGTGCGCGTGCGCGGCCTCGGCGGCGGCGCGCACCGCGGCGTCGCTCACGTCCGACAGCCCGTAGGCGATGTTCGCGCGCACCGTGTCGTGGAACAGGATGGTCTCCTGGGTGACGATGCCGAGCTGGCCGCGCAGAGAGGCCACCGTGGCGTCACGGAGGTCCACGCCGTCCACCGTGATGCGCCCGCCGGTCGCATCGTAGAAGCGCGCCAGCAGGTCCATCGCCGTACTCTTGCCGGCGCCGCTGGAGCCCACCAGCGCCACCACCTCGCCGCGCGCCAGCTCGAACGAGACCTCGTGCAGCACCTGGCGGCCGCCATCGTACGAGAAGCTCACCGACTCGTAGCGGATGCGCTCGCGCAGCGGCGCGAGCGGCCGCGCTCCCGGCCGGTCCACGATCGCGGCGGGGGTGTCCAGCAGCTCGAACACGCGCCGGGCCGCGGCCACCCCCTGCTGGATGTTGGCGTTGACCTCGGAGAGGCTCTTGATGGGGGAGATGGTGGTGAGCAGCGCGGCCACGAACAGCATGAAGGTCGGGGGCGCCAGCGCCTGGCCCACGAACATCTCGCGCCCGCCGAACCACAACAGCGCCACCGCCACGCCCACGATCGCGAACTCGCTCAGCGGCCGCGCCGCGGCCGAGACCCGCCTGAGGTGCACGAAGGCGCCGAAGAAGCCCTGGTTCGCGCGCTCGAACTTCGCGCGCTCGAACCCCTCCATGCCGAACGCCTTGACCACGCGCACGCCGCTGATGCTCTCCTGGAGCACGCCGGTCATATCGCCCATGCGCTCCTGGGCCCGGCCGGAGCGCTTGCGCATCTTGCGGCCGATCACCGCGAGCGAGAGCGTCACCGGCGGCACGATGAGCAGCGACAGCAGCGCCAGCCGCCACGAGGTGTGGAACACCCAGGCCAGCGCCCCCGCCAGCGTGAGCCCGTCCTTGACGAGATTGCTGACGCTCGAGGCGATGGCGGCGCGCAGGTACTCCATGTCGTTCGTGACCCGCGACACCAGCGCGCCGGTGCGCCGGCCGTGGTAGAAGGACAACGACAGGGTCTGCAGGTGCGCGTAGAGCCGCGCGCGCAGGTCACGGATCACGCCCTGCTCCACGTAGACCATCAGGAAGGCCTGGAGGTAGTCGGCCAGGTTCTTGAGCAGGAACACCGCCAGCAGGATGAGGCAGATGCGCTCGAGCGCCACCAGCCGGGGGACCCGGACCAGCGTCCGCACACCCCAGCTCCGGATCGGCTCCGGCCAGACGCCGAGCACCGCGCCGGGCTGCGCCGCGGCCGGCGCGACTCCCGGGAGCGCCGGGGCGGCCACCACCGGCGCGTGGCGCTCGAACAGCACGCCCATCAGCGGCGAGATCATCCCCAGCGAGACGAAGTTCATGCCCGCGAACAGCGCCATGCACAGGAGCGCCAGCGCCAGCCGCAGGGCGTAGGGCCGCAGGAAGCGGATGAGCCTGAGGTAGGCCTTCATGACCGTGGGGTGCGGGAGCGTGCTGGGTCCCGCCCGGCGGGCCCGGTGCCCGCCGGGCACCCGCGGGGTCCGGGTCCGCGTGCGGGTCGCGCCATGCTCAGGCGGGGAGGCCGGGCCTGCCTGGACGCCCGCGGCGGCGACCGGGGGCCGTATGCGATCCCGGCTCGAGGTCCGCGGTCAGCGCTCGGAACAGGTCGAAGCCCCGGAAGTCATCGAGCTGGTCCTCGGGACGCGCGCTCAGCTCGCCGCACTCCACCAGCTGGAAGACGATGCGCCCGACGTCCTCCGCCGCGTGGATGCCCCACTCGCGAAACACCACCGGAGCCATCAGGCCGAACTCGCGGCGCGCCAGGAGCACCAGCCCCCGCAGCAGCTCCGGGCCGCTCAGGTGGCGCCGGGCCGGGTCGGCCAGGCGCTCGGGCGGGAGCGACTGCACGGTCAGACCGAGCGCCGCCACCACGAACCCGTAAGCCTCGCGCCGATAGCGCGGCTCGGTCTCGAGGATGCGGTCCACGGTGTCCCAGAACAGCAGATCGGTCGAGCTCATCGGGGGTCCTCCCAGCGGGACGGCCGACTATAGGCCCACCCCGCCGGGAGCGGCAAGCCGGCGCCGGCGCCGCAGCGCGAGCGCCGGCGCGCGCAGCACGGTGGGGCGGCCGGCACGGCGCGGATCGGGGCGCGGGTGGTCGAGTATGTCGTGGAGCCCGCGGCTCTCGCTCCGCCGCCGCGCGCACGCCACGATCAGGCTCCCCACCAGCGCGATGTTGCGCAGCTCGACGAGGTCGCGCGACAGCCGCAGCCGGTCGTAGTCCAGCTCGATCTCCTCGCGCAGCAGCGCCAGCCGCCGCGCGGCGAAGGCCAGGCGCTGGTCGCTGCGCACGATGCCCACCAGGTCCCACATCACGCGCCGCACCGTGTCCCAGTTGTGGTCGAACACCACGGTCTCGTGCGGTGGCCGGGTGCCCCTGGCCTGCCAGGGCTCGGCCTCCGGCACGCGCGCCGCGCGCGCGGCCTGGCGCCGCGCCTCGACCGCGCCGTGGTGCGCGCCCACCACCGCCTCGAGCAGCGAGTTGCTGGCCAGCCGGTTCGCGCCGTGGAGCCCGGTGCACGCGGTCTCCCCCACCGCGAGCAGCCCCGGCAGCGAGGTCCTCCCCGCCAGCGTGGCGCGCACGCCGCCGCACATGTAGTGCGCGGCCGGCACCACCGGGATGGGATCGCGCGTGAGGTCGAAGCCGAAGCGCAGCAGCGCGGCGTGGATGTTGGGGAAGCGCCCCTTCACGCGATGCGCCGGGAGGTGGGTGATGTCGAGCAGCACGTGCGGCTCGCCGCGACGCTTCATCTCGCGGTCGATGGCGCGCGCCACCACGTCGCGCGGCGCCAGCTCCGCCATGCGGTGGGCGCGCGGCATGAAGCGCTCGCCGTCGAGCGTGCGCAGCACCGCGCCCTCGCCGCGCAGCGCCTCCGACAGCAGGAACGACTTGGCCGCCGGGTGGTAGAGGCAGGTGGGGTGGAACTGCACGAACTCCAGGTTCTCGACCGCCGCGCCGGCGCGGTAGGCCATGGCGATGCCGTCGCCGGTCGCGATGTCCGGGTTGCTGGTGTAGAGGTAGACCTTGCCGCAGCCGCCGGTGGCGAGCACCGTGGCCCGCGCGGTCACCGGGCGGATGCGCGACGACCCGCCATCGCGGGTGTCCCGGCAGTCCATGACGTAGGCGCCCCACACCCGCTCGCGGCGGGGGGCCGCCCGCCGTCCGCGCAGGCGCGAGTCCAGGATGAGGTCCACCGCCAGCTGATCCTCGAGCACCCGGATGCGCGGGTGCTGGCGCACGCGCTCCACCAGCACCTGCTCGATGGCGCGGCCGGTGAAGTCCGAGGCGTGCACGATGCGGCGCGCCGAGTGCCCGCCCTCGCGTCCCAGCGCCAGGCCGCGACCGGTGCGGCTGAACGGCACCCCCAGCGCCTCCAGCTCGGCGACGCGCTCGGGGCCTTCGCGCACCACCTGCCGCACCACCTCGCGGTCGCACAGCCCGGCGCCGCACCGCAAGGTGTCGCGCTCGTGCCGGGCGAACGAGTCGCGCGCATCGTGCACCGCGGCGATCCCGCCCTGCGCCCAGTTCGTGCTCGAGTCCTCGGCCTGTCGCTTCGTGAGCACCAGCACCCGCCCCCACGCCGCGCACTTGAGCGCCAGCATCAACCCCGCGATCCCGCTGCCCAGCACCAGGACGTCCGGCTCCTTCATCCTTCTTCCTCCCCCTCGAGCGCCAGCCGCTCCACCTCCGCGCCGCCCGCCACCCACTCCCACACCACCTCCAGCGCCATCACCCGCTCGCGCGGCGTGCCCGCCGGCCAGCGCACCGCGTCCTTCGCGGTGAGCAGCGTCCATGCGCCGTCGGCCGCCGCGCGCCGCCGGGCGGCCTCGGCCTCGGCGCGGGTGAACCAGTGGTGGTCCCGCCATGCGTCCAGCCCCACCACCTCGAACCCCGCCTCGCCCGCGCTGCGGGCGACCGCAGCCGGATTGCCAGTGGCGGACACAACCCGCACCCTGCTACCCTGCGGGGGCGGATCGCCCGACAGTGCGCGCGCCCCGGTCACGCGGTGGCGGCCTGCCGCCAGCCACGCCGCCGGTGCGTACGGGCGGGCCGCGGCGAGGTGCGGCGCCGGATCCTCGCCCGCCGCCAGGCGCGACACCACCACCGCGCGCGCCCGCTGCAGCGCACGCAGCGGCTCGCGCAGCCGCCCGGCCGGCAGGAGCCGCCCTCCGCCCAGCAGGTCGTGCCCGTCCAACAGCACCAGGTCGGCGTCGCGCGCGAGCGCCCAGTGCGAGAAGCCGTCGTCCACGATCACCAGCCGGAAGCCCGCCGCCGCCGCCCCACGGGCGAGCGCCAGCTTGCTCCGCCCCGCCCGGACGCGCTCCGGCCCGAGGGCGTCACGATACATCAGCTCCTCGTCCCCACGCCCGCCCGGCCCGGGCCGGTAGCGCCGGCACACCACCGCCACCTGCTCCCCCCGCGCCAGCGCCAGGTGCGCGAGGTGGAGCGTGAGCGTGGTCTTGCCGGTTCCCCCCACCGCGAGGTTGCCCACCGACACGACGCGCGCCGGCACGCGCTCGGGCC
>CAYHRW010000059.1:0-12956 GCA_964359105.1 uncultured bacterium | reverse complement strand
CACGGCGCCACCATCGGCAGCGTGGACCCGGAGCAGATGTACTACCTGATGAGCCGCGGGCTGCCCTCGAACGAGGCGCAGCGCCTGATCGTGGAGGGGTTCTTCGTGCCCGTGCTCGACCGCATCCCGCTCGAGAGCGTGCGCGAACAGCTGCGCGGCATCATCCAGCACAAGATCGGATAGGACCTCATGGCCCATTGGACGGCCACCGCCGCCCCGCCGCAACCCAGGCCCTTCGACCCCCGCGCGGTGCGCGCGCAGTTCCCCATCTTCCGGGCCCGGCGCGAGCCGCCGCTCGTCTACCTCGACAGCGCCGCGACGTCGCAGAAGCCCGACGCCGTGCTCGAGGCGATGAACGAGTACTACTCGCTCTACAACGCGAACATCCACCGGGGCATCTACCGCATCGCCGAGCAGGCCACCGCCGCCTACGAGGACGCGCGCGCCCACCTCGCGCGTTTCCTGAACGCCGGCTCACCGCGCGAGGTGATCTTCACCCGCAACAGCACCGAGGCGCTGAACCTCGTCGCGTATTCCTGGGGCCGCGCCAGCCTGCGCGCCGGCGACGCGATCCTGCTCACCGAGATGGAGCACCACTCGAACCTGGTTCCGTGGCAGATCCTGGCCGCGGAGCGACAGGTCGAGCTGCGCTTCATCCCGATGACCCCGGATGGCGAGCTCGACCTCGAGCCGCTGCCGCGGCTGCTCGGCGACGGGCGCGTGAAGCTGGTGTCGGTGGTGCACGTCTCGAACGTGCTCGGCACCGTGAACCCGGTGGCCGAGATCGCGCGCGCCGCCCGCGCGGCGGGCGCGGTGGTGGTGGTGGACGCTTCGCAGAGCGTGCCGCACATGCCGGTGGACGTGCGCGCGCTGGGTTGCGACTTCCTGGCCTGCACCGGCCACAAGATGCTCGGGCCCACCGGCATCGGCGCGCTGTGGGGACGCCGCGAGCTGCTCGAGGCCATGCCGCCGTTCCTGGGCGGCGGCGAGATGATCCGCGAGGTGAAGCTCACCGAGTCGAAGTGGAACGAGCTGCCGTGGAAGTTCGAGGCCGGGACCATGGCGATCGCCGAGGCCGTGGGGCTGGGCGCCGCGTTGCTCTACCTGGAGGGCCTCGGCATGGACGCGGTGTTCGCGCACGACCGCGAGCTGGCCGCCTACGCGCTCGAGCGCCTGCGCGAGGTCCCCGACCTGCGCCTGCTGGGGCCGCCGCTCGAGAGGCGCGGCGGCGTCATCGCGTTCGAGCTCGGCGACATCCACCCGCACGACGTGGCCACCGTGCTCGACGGCCACGGCGTCGCGGTGCGGGCCGGCCACCACTGCGCCATGCCGCTCCACCGCAAGCTCGGGGTGGTGGCCTCGGTGCGGGCCTCCTTCCACTGCTACAGTGTCCCCGAGGAGGTGGACGCGCTGGTGGAGGGGCTCCACCACGCGCGCTCCGTGTTCGGCTGATGGGTGGATGGAACGAGCTGTACCGCGAGAACATCCTCGACCACTACAAGCACCCGCGGAACCGCGGCACGCTCGAGCAGCCCGACATCACCTACGAGGACGCGAATCCCCTGTGCGGCGACGAGCTGCGCATGGAACTCAGGGTGAAGGACGGGCGGATCGAGCAGGTGCGCTGGACCGGGCACGGCTGCTCCATCAGCCTGGCCTCGGCCTCGATGCTGAGCGAGCGGATCGAGGGCAGGACGCTCGACGAGGTGAAGCAGCTCTCGCGCGACGACGTGCTCGAGATGCTGGGCATCGAGCTCGGGCCGGTGCGCCTCAAGTGCGCGCTGCTCGCGCTCAAGACCCTCAAGGCCGGCGTGTACGGCATCACCCAGTGGCCGGGGGAGGAAGAGGAGGGAGGATCGTGAGCGACGGCTTCGTGACGGTCGCGCGGGTCGGGGAGATCCCGCCGGGAGGGGTCAAGGTGGTGCGGGTGGAGGACCAGGCGATCGCGCTGTTCCACGTGGACGGCGAGTACTTCGCGCTGGAGGACGTGTGCACCCACGACGGCGGCCCGCTCGCCGAGGGATCGCTCGCGGACCACGTCATCGAGTGCCCGCGCCACGGCGCGCGATTCGACGTGAGGACGGGAGCCGTGCTGCGGTTCCCCGCCACCGCGTCCGTGCCGACCTACGCCGTGAAGATCGAGGGCGACGCCATCAAGGTGGGCTGGGCATGAGCGAGGAGAGGGACCGCACGGACCCCGCGGTGAACCCGCACACCGGGAAGCCGGTGCCGCCGGAGCCGGCGGCACCGGGCGCCCCGCCCGCGCCGCGTGAGCAGGCCGCGCCGGGGGGCCAGGCCGCGCCCAGCGCCGCGCCCGCTGCACCTGCGCCCGCGACAGCCGCGCCGAGCCAGCAGGAGATGGCCATCCGCTCCGCGTGCGAGACCGTGATGGACCCCGAGCTCGGGCTCTCGGTCGTGGACCTGGGGCTCATCCGCGAGGTCGAGGTCGGTCCCGGCCTCACGCGGGTCAAGATGCTGCTCACCACGCCGTTCTGCCCCTACGCGCCGCAGCTCATGGAGGAGGTCAAGCAGGCCGCGATGAGCGTGGTGCCGCAACTGTGCGAGGTCGAGCTGCTGCCCGACCCGTGGAGCCCCGACCTGATGCCGGACCCGGGGCTGCTCGGGTTCTCGTACTGAGCGGGGCGCCCGGCCCCCAGCGTTCGTCCCCGGTGCGGGCCGCTCCGCCTCCCCGGCCGGATTCCGTGCCCCCCGCCTCTGGGTCCTCCGGCCCATCCTCAGGAGGTCCATTCGGATAGTTGCCGCGGCCCCCCGGCATCCGCAACGATAGCTTCCGCAGGGAAAACTCTAACGGGGTTAAGCAATGGCCGACCTCGGGGATGACTCTCGGTCGTCGTGGGCCCCCCTCCAGGGGGGAGGGCCCGGTGGAGGGGATGGTTTGCTTCCTCTCCTGCGCTACAGCCACATCTTCGCCGCCACGGTGCGCGAGGTCCTGCAGCTGCGCCTGCTGCAGGAGGCCACCCCGCACCGGCTCACGCCCTCCCAGCTCCACCTCCTCAAGCTCCTGCGCGCGAACGGCAGGCATCCGATTGGCCGCCTGGCGGAGCTGCTTGGCGTCAGCGCGCCGGCGGCCACCAAGAACATGGACAAGCTGGAGCGGCTGGGGCTCGTCGAGCGCCACCGCGCCGAGGGCGACCGCCGCACCACGCTGCTCTCGGCGACCGCGGCGGGGTGCGAGCTGGCGGAGCGCTGCGAGCGGCTGGAGGCGGCGCGCGTGGGCGATGCCACGGCGGGGTTCGCGCGCGAGGAGATCGAAGGCTTCGCCCGCCTGCTCGAGCGGTTCTCGCTGTCGCTGCTGCGGACGCGGGCGCTCGAGGACGGGCCGTGCCTGCGCTGCGCGGCCCACATCGAGGCCGGGTGCCCGGTGGGCGTCGTGCTGGGCGGCTGCCCGTACGAGGCGTTCCAGGCGCCGCGCTGGGGCGGAGCCGCGGCGAAGGGCGCCACGTGAGCCGCGGGCGGGAGGCGTGAGATGAGGTACTGGCGCAAGCCGCTCGACTCCGACCGGGTCCGCGCCGCGCGTGGCGAGGTGCGCATCATCGTCGAGCGCTGCAAGGGCTGCGGCTTCTGCATCGAGTACTGCCCGCGCGACGTGCTGGCGGAGTCGGCGTCGTTCAACCGCAAGGGCTATCACCCGCCCGAGGTCGTCAAGCGCGGCGAGTGCGTGAACTGCAGCCTGTGCGAGATGATCTGCCCCGACTTCGCGATCTTCAGCGTCGCGCTCACCGACGGCGGGGTCGAGCCGGCGCCCGCGACGCAGGTCGCGACGGCGGCGTTCGCGGCCGCCGGTGGCTGGGAAGAGACCGGTCCGCCGTCGGACGGAGACGTTTCGTGATGCGCGTCCGCCGCGATCGGCAGGAGGAGGCCGCGACATGAAGGCCGACCCGCGCGGGGTCCTCACCGGGACCCATTACCTCGACGGCGACTTCGCCTGCGGCGAGGGGGCCATGGCCGCCGGATGCCGGTTCGTGGCCGGCTACCCGATCACGCCTTCCACCGAGGTGGTCGAGCGCATCGCGCGGCGCTTCCCGATGATGGGCGGCACGTTCATCCAGATGGAGGACGAGCTGGCGAGCATGGCCGCCGTGGTGGGCGCCTCCTGGTCCGGCACCAAGTGCATGACCGTCACCAGCGGCCCCGGCTTCAGCCTGATGATGGAGAACATCGGCCTGGCCGCGATGATGGAGACCCCGTGCGTGGTCGTGAACGTCCAGCGCGCCGGGCCCTCGACGGGGCTGCCCACCATGGTGGGCCAGGCGGACATGATGCAGGCGCGCTGGGGCTCCCACGGCGACTACGAGCTGATCGCGGTCTGCCCGCGCTCGCCGCAGGAGGCCTTCGACCTCACCATCCACGCCTTCAACCTGTCGGAGCGCTACCGCGTGCCGGTCCTGGTGATGATGGACGAGTGCGTCGGGCACATGACCGAGAAGGTGGTGATCCCGCCCGCCGGGGAGATCGAGGTGGTGCCGCGCCGCCTGACGCAGCGGCCGCCCGCGGAGTTCCTGCCGTACCAGACGAACGGCAGCCTGGTGCCTGAGTTCGCCCGCGCGGGCGACGGCTTCCGCTTCCACACCACCGGCCTCACCCACGACGAGCGCGGCTATCCCGTGATGACCGCCGAGTGCCAGGCGAAGAGCGTGCGGAGGCTGATGGACAAGATCCGCCTCAACGTGGGCGAGATCGCCCGCGTCGAGGAGGAGGACACGGACGGCGCCGACGTCGTGGTGGTGAGCTACGGGATCACCTCGCGGGTGGCGCGCATGGGCGTGGCGCTGGCGCGGGAGCGCGGCGTGAAGGTCGGAACGCTGAGGCTGGTGGTGGTGTGGCCCTTCCCGGAGGCGCGCATCCGGGAGCTCGCCGCCCGGGTCAAGGCCTTCGTGGTCCCCGAGATCAACTTCGGGCAGATCGTGCTGGAGGTCGAGCGCTGCGCGGCGGGCAAGGCCGCCGCGGTCTGCGTGCCGCACGCGGGCGGGGGCGTCCACGATCCCGAAGCGATCTGCCAGGCCATCCTGGGAGCGGCGCGATGAGCGCGTTGACCGACGACACCACGGCGCGGGAGCATCCGATCGCCCCGTTCATCCGCATGGAGCGGATGCCGCACATCTGGTGCCCGACGTGCGGCATCGGCACGGTGTTGAAGTGCTTCGCCTCGGCGCTGGCCGATACGGGCGTGGACCTCGACAAGGTGAGCGTCGTGTCGGGGATCGGCTGCACCGGCCGGGTGGCCGGGTACATGCGGCTGGACGGCTTCCACTCGACGCACGGACGCGCGATCCCCTTCGCCACCGGCCTCAAGCTCGGGCGGCCCGAGTTGCTGGTGACCGTGTTCTCCGGGGACGGGGACCTGGTGGGGATCGGCGGCAACCATTTCATCCACGCCGCCCGGCGCAACATGGACCTGCTGGTGATCCTGGTGAACAACTTCATCTACGGGATGACGGGCGGCCAGAACGCGCCCACCACGCCGCTCACCGCGCATTCCTCGACCATGCCCTTCGGCAACTTCGAGCGCCCGTTCAGCCTGCCGCACCTGGCCGCGAGCTGCGGCGCCAGCTACGTGGCCCGCTGGACCTGCCTGCAGGTGCGCCAGCTCACCTGGGCCTTCGCCGAGGCCATCGGGCGCAAGGGCTTCCGCTTCATCGAGGTCATCGCGCCCTGCGCCACGCTCTACGCGCGGCTCAACAAGCTGGGGAGCGGGCTGGACCTGATGCGCTTCTACCACGACAACGTCGAGATCAGGAACGGCGCCGACACCCGCGAGGTGGACATCGGCTACCAGGAGCGGATCGTGTGCGGGAAGTTCCGCGACGAGGAGCGGCCCACGTACCTCGAGATGATGCACGAGCACTACCGGAAGACGCTCGGGGACCGCTACGTGCCGATGCCGCCGGAGGGAGGGCTGATCCGTGGAGAGGACTGAGATCCGGATCACCGGCTTCGGCGGCCAGGGCGTGGTGCTCATCGGGTACATCATCGGGCGCGCCTGGTCGGTCCACGCGGGCGGGCACGCCACCATGATCCAGAGCTTCGGGCCGGAGGCGCGCGGCTCGGCGTGCAGCGCGACGCTCGCGCTCTCGGACCAGGAGGTGCTCTACCCCTACGTGCGCCGGACCGACATCCTGGTCGCGATGTCGTCCGAGGGCTGCGAGAAGTACGGCGCCGAGGTCAGGGACGGCGGCCTGCTCATCTACGAGAGCGATCTGGTCGAGCCGGCCGTGCGGCCGGGGCTGCGCGCCTGCGGCGTCCCCTCGACGCGCATCGCGGAGGCGCTGGGGCGCCGACTGGTGCAGAACATCGTCATGCTCGGCTTCTTCGCGGGCGTGACGCGGCTGGTGCCGCTCGATGCGATGCGCGAGGCGGTGCGCCTCTCGGTCCCCGCCGGCACCGAGGAGCTGAACCTCAAGGCCTTCGATCAGGGCCTGGCTCATGCCGAGGCCTCCGCATCCGCGCCGAGCCTCGAAGGGGCGAAACCGTGAGCACGCTGCTGGCGCGGTCCCTCGCCGAGCCCCTCGAGCTGCGCGGGGCAGGCCTGCTGGTCCCGTCGCTCCAGTCCGAGCCGTTCCCGGTTCGGGTCATCAGGCCCGCTCCCTGCACGCGGGCCTGCCCGGCCGGCGTGAACGTCAAGGCCTACGTCTCGCTGATCGCCGAGCGGCGCTTCGCCGAGGCCCTCGAGGTGATCCGCAGGCGCTGCCCGCTGCCGGGCATCTGCGGGCGGGTGTGCCACCACCCGTGCGAGACCGCGTGCCGGCGCAAGCGCGCCGACGAGGCCATCGCGATCCGCGCGCTCAAGCGGGTGGTGGCGGACATGGAGCGGGAGTTCCCGCTGCCCGCCCCGCCGCCCGGGCCCGCCCGGCCCACCCGGGTCGCGGTGATCGGCTCCGGCCCCGCCGGGCTCACCGCGGCCTACGACCTGCGGCTCGCGGGCTTCCCGGTGACGGTCTTCGAGTCCGAGCCGGAGCCGGGAGGGATGCTGCGCTACGGGATCACGGCCTACCGGCTGCCGCGCGACGTGCTGGACGCCGAGATCAGCGTGCTGACGCGCGCGGGGGTCGAGATCCGGACCGGGCGCCGCCTGGGAGCGGACCTCGAGCTGGCCGCGCTGGCGCGCGACGGCTACCGGGCGACGCTGCTCGCGGTGGGGGCCCAGCGCGGGCGCAGGCTCTCGGTGCCGGGCGAGGACGAGTGCGCCGGCGTCCAGGATGCCCTCGAGTTCCTGCGGCGGGTCAACAACGGCGACCGCACCCCGCCCGGGCGCCGCGTGATCGTGATCGGCGGCGGCTCCACCGCGGTGGAGGCGGCGCGCGCCGCCCTGCGGCTCGGCGCCGACTCCGTCGAGGTCCTCTACCGCCGCTACCGCGAGGAGCTGCTCGCGAGCAAGGCCGAGGTCGAGGTGGCGGAGCTGGAGGGGATCCGCTTCAGCTTCCTCATTGCCCCCTCGCGCGTGCAGCACGAGGGCGGCCGGGCCACGGGCCTCGAATGCGTGAAGGTCGGGCTCGGCGAGCCGGACGCCAGCGGGCGCCGGCGCCCCATCGCCATCCCGGGGAGCGAGTTCATGGTGCCGGCGGACCGGGTGCTGGCGGCCGTGGGGCAGGAGGCGGACCTCGGGTTCCTGGGGCCGGAGGACCGCGCGCGCGTGGCCGAGGGTGGGCGCCTCCGCGTCGAGCCGCGCACGGCGATGACGGGCCTCGACGGGGTCTTCGCCGCGGGAGACGTCGTGACCGGCCCGGCGACGGTGATCGAGGCCATCGCCGCGGGGCACCGCGCGGCCGAGTCCATCCGGCACTTCCTCCTGGAGGGACGGCCCGCCATCCGCGAGGAACGCCCCGAGCTGCGGGCGGCCCGGGAGTTCCAGGTCCCCGACCTGCCGCCGATCCGGGCCATGCGGGTGCGCCCCGCGCTGGTGCTGCCGCAGCCCGGCCGCGAGTTCGGCGAGGTGGAGCAGGCCTTCACCACTGACGAGGCGGTGGCCGAGGCGCGCCGCTGTATGCGCTGCGGCCCGTGCGGGGATTGCAGGATCTGCGCGCCCACCTGCCAGCGGCGCCACATCATGGTGCGCGTGCGCGGCGGCGAGGGCACGCCCGGCGGGCGCACCGCGCTGGTGCGCGTGCCGGGCACGCTGGCCATGAGCCTGAACCCCGCCGAGCCCGCCCCGGGCTGGCTGCTGCCGCGCGTGCGGCCGGGGACGCTGCCCGAGATCGACGTCTCGGCGGCGGAGGCGGTCCAGCTCCTGCCGGTGCGGGTGCGGATCGAGCAGGATCTCTGCCGCGCCTGCGCGCGCTGCGTCGAGGTCTGCCCGTTCGGCGCCGTGCGCATCCCCGCGTCCGCGAACGGGACCGCGCGCGCCCGCATCGAGGCGGCGCTGTGCCGCGGGTGCAACCTCTGCACCGCGGTCTGTCCCACCAAGGCCACGCAGCCGAGCGCGCTGTCGCCCCAGTGGTGGGGCTCGCGGCTGGAGGACGTCTTCCACCGCGCCGGCGCCGAGGCGCCGGACACCGGGGTGCACGTGGTCCTGGCCTGCCAGCGGCGGGCCGGCGGCCTCGAGCTGCCGATCGAGCGCGCCGGCGTGCACGTGGAGGTCATCCGCTTCCGCTGCGTCGGGCAGGTGGACGCGGCGATGCTGCTCGAGCTGCACCGGCTGGGCGCGCGGCGCGTGCTGATTGCCGGGTGCAGCGCCGCGCGGTGCAGGTTCGGGACTGGGGCGCAGCTGGCCGCCGCGGAGCTGGCGCGCGCGCGCGCGCTGCTGCGGCTGCTCGGCGCCCCGGCGGATGCCATCGCGTGGGACGCGTCCGACCGGCGGGCGCGCGACCCGCTGGAGCGCGCGGTGGCGCGGCTGATCCGCGACGAGGCGCCCGCGCCCGCCGGACTGCCGGCTGAGGTGCGGGGCGGAGGGAACCCGTGATGGAAGCGGCCCTGGCCGATCTGCGCAGGACCACGCGCGCGGCGGTGTGCGCCGAGTGCGGCAAGTGCACCGCGGTGTGCCCGCTCGCCGCCTGCGGCGGCTTCTCCGCGCGCGCCATCGCCTGCCAGCACCTCGACGAGGAGATCGCCGGGAACGGGATCGGGATCCGCCGCTGCCTGACCTGCGGCTCCTGCGACCTGCGCTGCCCGCAGGGCGTGCGGTTCATGGAGCTGGTGCGGGGCGTGCGCGAGCTGTCGCCGCGCGAGGTCTCGGAGGCGTGCCCGCACGGCGGCGCCCTGCAGGCCTGCATGCGAATCATGTCCCGGGGCGGCGCGGCGCAGAGCCGCCTCGGCTGGCTCACCGACGACCTCAGGACCGAGCCCCGGACCGGCGAGGTGTTCCTGTGGACCGGCTGCGCGCCGTACTTCGATGCGTTCTTCTCCGACCTGTCGCTCGAGCTGGTGGAGTCCAGCCGGGCCGCGGTGCGGGTGCTGAACCGCCTGGGCGTGGTCCCGGTGGTGTCGGCCGACGAGCGCTGCTGCGGGCACGACCTGCTGTGGAACGGCGACCGCGAGAGCTTCGAGCTGCTGGCGAAGCACAACGTCGCGCTGGTGGCGGAGAGCGGCGCGCGGACCCTGGTGACCCCGTGCGCCGAATGCCTGCGCACCTGGAAGCTCGACTACCAGCCCTTCCTGCGCGGCCGCGCGCTTCAGGTGCAGCACCTCTCGGAGTTCCTGGCGGAGCGCCTGCCGGAGCTGCGGCTGCGGGAGGGCGGGCGGCGCCGGGTCACGTTCCAGGACCCCTGCCGCCTCGGGCGCCACCTCGGGATCTACGAGCCACCGCGGCGTCTGCTGGCCGCGCTGCCCGGGATCGAGCTGGCCGAGATGCCGCGCAGCGGGCCGCGGGCCGCCTGTTGCGCGGGCGGGACCTGGACCCACTGCGACCGCTTCGCGAAGGAGATCCAGGTGGAGCGGCTGCGGGAGGCGCGGGCCACCGGGGCCGCCGCGCTGGTGACGGCCTGCCCCAAGTGCCGGATCCACTTCGCGTGCGCGATGCGGGACCCGCAGCACCGGGAGGAGATCGGGATCGAGATGCGCGACCTGGCCGAGCTGGTGGCCGACGCGCTTGCGTAGCGGATCGGAAAGGAGTGACGGCGATGACCATGGAATCCACGAACGGTGGGCTCCGCGTCGGAGTCTTCGTCTGCGACTGCGGGTCGAACATCGCGGGCGTCGTGGACTGCGCCGCGGTGGCCGAGTACGCGAAGACGCTGCCCGACGTGGTCTGCGTCGTGCGGAACCGCTACACCTGCGCGGAGCCGGGCCAGAACGAGATCAGGCAGGCGATCCGCCAGCACCATCTCAACCGGGTCGTGGTGGCCTCCTGCACCCCGCGCCAGCACGAGCCGACCTTCCGGCGGTGCGTGCTGGAGGCGGGCCTGAACCCGTACCTCATGGAGATGGCGAACCTGCGCGAGCACTGCTCGTGGGTGCACCAGGCGGACCGCGCGGCCGCCACCGCGAAGGCGATGGACCTGGTGGCCAGCGCCGTGGGCAAGGCACGGCTGCTGCAGCCGCAGGAGGAGATGTCGGTCCAGGTGACCCGGACCGCGCTCGTGATCGGCGGCGGCGTGACCGGCATCGAGGCGGCGCTCGAGCTGGCCGACGCCGGGCACAAGGTGGTGTTGGTCGAGAAGCAGCCCTCGATCGGCGGGATCATGGCCCAGCTCGACAAGACCTATCCCACCATGGACTGCTCCATATGAATCCTCGGGCCTAAGGCCCTCGATGCCGGTCGGCATCGCAACATCGAGATCCTCACCTACAGCGAAGTCGAGAACGTCTCCGGCTACGTGGGCAACTTCACGGTCACCATCCGGAAGAAGGCCCGCTACGTGGACCCCGGCCTCTGCAACGTCTGCGGCGAATGCGCCAAAGTGTGCCCGGTGGTGACGCCGGACGAGTACCAGATGGGCCTCTCGTCGCGGCGGGCGATCTACATCCCGTTCCCGCAGGCCGTCCCGTCCTCCTACGTCCTCGACATGGAGCACTGCCTGGGGAACAACCCGGTGGCCTGCGGCAAGTGCGCCGAGGTGTGCGAGAAGAAGGCCATCTCCTTCGACGACCGGGACCAGATCATCACGCGCGAGGTCGGGACCGTGGTCGTGGCCATCGGGGCCGAGGTCTACGACCCCACCGAGATGGACGACTACGGCTACACCCGCTTTGAGAACGTCATCACCTCGATGGAGTTCGAGCGGCTGATCTGCGCCGGCGGCCCCACCGAGGGCCACTTCGTGCGGCCCAGCGACCAGCAGCGCCCGAAGCGCATCGGCTTCGTGCAGTGCGTGGGCTCGCGCAACCCCAGGATGGGCCGGCCCTGGTGCTCGAACATCTGCTGCATGAACACCGTGAAGGACACGCTGCTGCTGGCGGACCACTATCCCGACACGCGGAGCGTGGTCTTCTACCAGGACATCCGCGCCTTCGGCAAGTCCTTCGAGGACATGTACCAGCGCTCGAAGGAGGCGGGCGTGCGTTACGTCCGCGGGCTGCCGGGGGAGATCCACGAGGACCCGCGGACGCGCCACCTGGTCGTGACGGTCGAGAACACCACCTCGGGGAAGCTCGAGCGGCATGAGCTGGACATGGTCGTGCTCTCGGTGGGCCTGCAGCCCCCCGCCGACCTCCGGAAGATCTCGAGCCTGCTCACGCTGTCCAAGACCTCCGATGGTTTCTTCATGGAGGCACACCCCAAGCTCCGGCCGGTGGACGCGCCGACGCGGGGCGTGTACTTCGCCGGGACGTGCGAGTCCCCCAAGGACATCAAGGACTCGGTCTGCCAGGCCGGCGCGGCGTCCTCGCGGGCCGGGGCGCTGCTGAACGCCGGCAAGGTCACGATCGAGGCCATCACCAGCCGCATTGACGCGGTGGCCTGCACGAGCTGCGGCGTGTGCGTGCGCGTGTGCCCGTTCGGGGCGATCCAGTGGACCAAGGGCACGCCGGCGGTGGTGGTGGAGGCGATGTGCGCGGGCTGCGGCTCGTGCGCGGCGCAGTGCAAGCCGGGCGCGATCACGATGCGCCACTTCACCGACCAGCAGATCCTGGCCCAGACCCGGGCCGTGCTCGCGGAGAGGCCCGAGGAGAAGGTCTTCGTGTTCGCCTGCAACTGGTGCTCGTACGCCGGCGCGGACATGGCCGGCATCTCGCGTATGCAGTACCCGGCCAGCAACCGCGTGGTGCGCACCATGTGCTCGGCGCGCGTCTCGGAGGAGATGGTGCTGGAGGCGTTCCGCTGCGGCGCGCCGGTGGTGCTGGTCTCGGGCTGCCACTACGCGGACTGCCACTACATCAACGCCAACCGCCAGACCGTGAAGCGGGTGCAGAGCCTGTGGGCCAAGCTGGAGAAGGCCGGCGTGCGGCCGGAGCGGCTGCAGCTCGAGTGGGTCAGCGCCGCCGAGGGGCAGAAGTTCGCGAAGGTCATGCGCCAGCTCGACGAGCTGCGCCGGACCGTCACCCCCGAGGAGATCGAGCACGCCCGCAAGGCGTTCAAGCCGAAGGTCCGGCGCGCCGCGGCGGAGGCCGCGGCCGCCGCGGCCGACCCGGGGACCGCGACATGACCGCGACGCTCGAGAGGTTCCGCTGCATGGCCTGCGGGCACGAGTACCAGGAGGTCGTGGAGGAGGGCGAGGACAAGGAGCGCACCTGCCCGAAGTGCCGCTCGAACAGCATCCGCAAGCTCAAGAAGGCGGCGGACGCCAAGAACTCCGAAGCGGAGGGGTGAGCTTCTAGGCCGGGGTCTCCACCCGCCCCGGGGGGAGTTCGCGCCGGAGTGGCGCTGCGCGGCGGGTCTGCCCTGCCGCCGCCCACGGTTCGGCGCGCGCCTCGACGCCGCGCCGCTCGAGGTGCGCGAGGATGCGCGTGATTACCACGCGCTCGATCACGAACCGCTGCGTTCCGCATCTGGCCGCCACAGCGCGGGCACACCGCCACCTCCACGGCGAACACCAACCGCAGCAGCTCGGCCCAGTGCCGCCGCC
>CAYHRW010000058.1:0-12958 GCA_964359105.1 uncultured bacterium | reverse complement strand
AACCCCCAAGCGCTTGCGCTGGTGTCGCCAGCGGCTCTGCTGGCGCCGCCGGCGCAGGGCCGCGGTCACCGGCGGCTCCCGCTGTCACCCGCGATGTCGCCCCGTGGTCATCGGTGTCGCCGCGTGGACGCGCGGGACGCCGTCCGCCACGGTGCGCGCGTGACTTGCGCGCCCGCGCGGCATGGAACGGATGTTGCCCGACTCCGGGCGCCACCGACCGGGATCCCACCACAACCTCTCCGCAGCGATTCCTCACCCCACCCTCACCCAGCACGAGCAGTCAAAGCCAACGGGGCCGGCCGCCAACCGGCCCCCGTCCCGGTCGCGCGCTTCGCCGTGCCCGTGCCATGACCGACGCCCCGGCCGGGGCCGGGGCGCGCTGCACGCCTGTGCCTCGTGGTCCGTCCCGCGCGAGTCCCGCGCCCTCCGCGGGCGCGACGCCTTCGGGTTCGTTGACACCCCTGAGTCCGCCCCCGTAGACTCCGACCCTCTTTTTGAGCTTGCCCGCGCCCGAGCCGCCGGGACGACCTCCTGGCTAGGCCGGCCGTAGTCCGCTCCGGGGGATTCGATGACGCGTACCGACCAATGGAAACTGGCCGGCGTGCTGCTGGTCACCACGCTCTCCGCCTGGTACCTGTTTCCGTCCTACCGCTTCTATGCGCTCTCGCCCGATCAGCGTGACAAGGCCCCCGCCAAGGAGATGTCGGACCTGCGCAAGAAGGCCATCCACCTCGGCCTCGACCTGCAGGGCGGGATGCATCTGGTGCTCGAGGTGGACCGCTCGCGCATGAACAAGGCCGAGGCCGCCGACGCGGTGGACCGGGCCATGGAGATCATCCGCAACCGCATCGACCAGTTCGGCGTCGCCGAGCCGCTGGTCCAGCGCCAGGGCGAGGAGCGCATCGTCATCCAGCTCCCGGGCCTGACCGACCGGCAGCGCGCCATAGACCTCATCGGCAAGACCGCGTTGCTCGAGTTCAAGCTGGTGCGCACGCCCGAGGAGGCGAAGTCGGTGTTCGACCGCCTCGACTCGTACCTCGCCTCGCGCCTCCCCACCGGCGCGGATTCGGTGATGCCCCGCCAGCCGCTCACCGGCCACTTCCTCTCGATCGAGTCCGCCGCATTCGCGCGCGAGGAGGACCTGCCCGCGGTCGAGAAGCTGCTCGACTTCCCGGGCCGCGACTCGATCATCCCGTCCGACTCGCAGCTGCTGTGGGGCGACCGCGACGACGCCCAGCAGGGCGTCTCGGGCCGCTACCTCTACGTGGTCAAGCGCGCTCCCGAGATGACCGGCGGCTCGGTCGCCACCGCCGACGCGCAGGTCGGGCTCAACGAGACGGACCCCGGCGGCTGGGGCGTCAGCATGAAGCTCTCGCCCAAGGGCCGCGTCGACTTCGCGCGCGTCACCGGCGCCAACGTGCGGCGCCAGCTCGCCATCGTGCTCGACAACGTGGTGTCCTCGGCGCCCGTGATCAACGAGCGCATCCCCAGCGGCGACGCCTCGATCACCGGCAACTTCTCGGTGCAGAGCGCCCGCGACCTGGCCATCGTGTTGCGCGCCGGCGCGCTGCCCGCACCCGTGAAGATCATCGAGGAGCGCTCGGTCGGGCCGTCGCTCGGCAGCGACTCGATCCAGGAAGGACTGCTGGCGGGCCTCATCGGCACGCTGACGGTCATCCTGTTCATGCTGGCGTACTACCGGCTGTCGGGGGCGATCGCGATCGTGGCGATGGTGCTCAACATCTTCTACCTGATCGCCGCGCTCGCCGGCTTCGGCGCCACCCTCACGCTGCCGGGCATCGCGGGCATCGTGCTCACCATCGGCATGTCGGTGGACGCGAACGTGCTCATCTTCGAGCGCATCCGCGAGGAGATGCGCAACCAGAAGAGCATCCGGCAGTCGGTGGCGACGGGGTACGACCGCGCCTTCCGCACCATCCTCGACGCGAACGTGACGACCATCATCAGCGCGCTGTTCCTGTTCCAGTTCGGCACCGGGCCCATCAAGGGCTTCGCCGTCACCCTGATCATCGGGCTCATCGCCAACATGTTCACGGCGGTGCTGTTCACCCGGATGATCTTCGATTTCATGCTGGACCGCGCGGGCAAGACCGAGCGGCTCAGCATCTAGCCCGGGAGGCCCGACCCTCATGCTTCAGGTGCTGATCGGAACCAACATCCCGTTCATGCAGTACCGCCGCATCGCGTACATGTTCTCCGGCGCGCTGATCGTGGCGACCCTGGCCTGGCTGGTCGCGCATGGCGGCCCCCGCTACAGCGTGGACTTCACCGGTGGCACGCTGCTCCAGATCCGCACCAGCCGGGTGCTGCCTGCCGACCAGGTGCGCTCGGCGCTCGACGCCGCCGGCATGCGCGGGGTGGAGCTCCAGCAGATGGCCGGCGAGAGCCGCGACGAGTTCATCCTGCGGCTCAAGGCCGAGAGCGCCCGGGACCCGGCGGTGGAGGTCAAGCAGGCCGTCGAGAAGCGGTTCGAGGGCGTCTCCGTGGAGATCCGCCGCAAGGAGACCGTGGGCCCCAAGGTCGGGCGCGAGCTGCGCCAGAAGGCCATCTGGGCCGTGCTCGGGAGCCTCGCGGGGATTCTCCTTTACGTGGGCATCCGCTATGAGTTCAAATTCGCCTTCGGCGCCGTGATGGCCCTGTTTCACGACGTCTTCATCACTCTGGGGATGCTGTGCTTCACCGGGCGTGAGGTATCCCTGACGGTGGTGGCCGCCCTGCTCACCATCGCCGGCTACTCCATCAACGACACCATCGTCGTGTTCGACCGCATCCGCGAGCGGTCCAAGGCGCTCCGCAAGGAGAAGCACTCCCGCGCCATGGACATCGCGGTGAACGAGACCCTGTCGCGCACTGTCATCACGTCGCTCACCGTGTTCCTCACGGCGGCGGCCCTGTTCATCTGGGGCGGCGAGGTGCTGCGCGACTTCTCGTTCGCGATGCTGGTCGGCGTCGGCTTCGGCACCTACTCCTCGGTCTACGCCGCCAGCGCACTCGCGCTGGACGTCTGGATCTGGCTCGAGCGCCGCAAGGGCGTGAAGGCCGAGTAAGCGAAAGGCTCACGATGAACCTGTCTCCCGTTCCGCTCTCCCGGGTCGCCCTGGCCGCCGCGCTCCTCGCCGGGCTGCTGGCGGCCGCCGGATGCGCCAAGAAGGTCACCAGCGCCGACCCGAACTACACCGCGCCCGAGGGCCGCCTCTCCGCGGACGCGCGTCTCATCGTGTTCCCCGACGCGCCCATCACGGTGCAGACCTGGGGCGATGCAGAGCCCGAGGGGCCGGGCGCCGGCGACTCGCTGGTGAGCACCGAACAGGTCTACCTGCTCGGCCCGGGCGCCATCCACGGGACGATCTTCGACGGCACCGCGGCGAGCGCCTACCAGGTGCTGCGCCGCGATCCGAACGGCGGCTACCGCCAGCTCAAGGACTACGTCTTGAACCCGGTGCGGCGCTTCCTCGACTCGCAGTGGGAGCTTTACACCTGGGACGACACCCGGCCCTCGGGCTACGCGCCCGCCTCGTACCTGGGCCGCGGCGTCGTGGCCGGCGCGGTCACCCCAACCTCCCCGCTCACCAACCCGGGCGAGCTGGCGGGCACCGCCATCGCCGACCTGGCCTACACCGGCCTGACCGCACCGCCCGACTCCAACATCACGATGAAGTGGAGGCCGGTGTCGGGCGCGAAGGGCTACTGGATGCACGTCTACCAGTTCAAGGGCGGTCCCGAGGAGCGCATCCTCTCCGCCTCGCCCGCGCCGTTCGTGCCGAACCTGACGCGCGACTTCTTCGTCGGCTACGTCCCAGCGCCCGCCGACTCGTACAAGATCGGCATGCCGGGCGCGCTGGTGCTCACGCGGCGCACGCTGCTCATGAGCATCGAGTACCTGGTGCGCGTCTCGGCGGTGGACGCCAGCGGCCGGATGATCGCCACCACCTACGGCGTCAACGATGTGGTCCCGGGCGACAAGAGCTACCGCCGCTTCCGGCTCGGGGCGGTCAAGGTGCAGCCGAAGCGTCCCGGCATGCCTGCGCCGGCCGCGGCCCTGACCCCGGTCGAGCCCGCGCTGGCGGCGCGCCCGCCGGGAAGACAGCGGTAGCGTCCGTCACCGCCGCCACGGGCGCGGGGCCGGCAGGGCTCCGCGCCCGTGGCATTTCCCGGGCCCGGTCCGCGCCGCGGTCCGCGCCGCCTTTTCCGTTCCATCACACGCCGGGGTGGCGAACCTGACAGTCTCCTGGGGCGCCCCCCCTTGCGGCCCCCCGGATGGAGGAACCTGGTGAGGAACGCGTCACTGCTGCTCGCCCTGTGCATCGCCCTCGCGCTCGCGTCCGGCGCACTCGCCGGGGATTCCGCGCCCGGCGCGCGCGAGTTCGGCATCGCGCGCCTCAAGTACGGCGGCGGGGGCGACTGGTACGAGGACCGCACCTCGCTCGTGAACCTGCTGCGCGCGCTCAGGGAGCGCGGCGGCATCCCGGTCACCGGCGACCGCGAGGCGGTGGTCGAGCCCGGCTCCGCCGCGCTCTTCCAGTACCCGTTCGTGTACGCCTGCGGCCACGGGAACATGAAGTTCACGCCCACCGAGGTCGCGAACCTGCGCCGCTACCTCACCACCGGCGGGTTCCTGTGGGTGGACGACGACTTCGGCATCGACCCGTCGTTCCGGCGCGAGATGAAGCGCGTGTTCCCCGACGCCGCGCTGGTGGAGCTGCCGTTCTCGCATCCGGTTTTTCACGGCCTTTACGACTTCCCCGCGGGGCTGCCCAAGATCCACGAGCACGATGGCGGCCCGGCGCGGGCCTTCGGGATTGTCCACGGCGGAAGGCTGGTTGTATTCTATTCGCACGAATGCGACCTGGGGGATGGTCTGGAGGACGCAGAGGTCCACCACGATCCACCCGAGAAGCGTGAAGCGGCGCTGCGGATGGCGTTCAACATCGTCCACTACGTCCTCACGCACTGAAAGACCTCCGCGCGGGCCGCTCGAGCCGACATGACCCCACGCGACCCCGCCACCACGCTCTCCCCGCTGCTGGCCCGCCGCTACGCCGCGCTGCGGCGCGCGCTGGTGGCGCGCCACGCGCTGCGCGCGGCCGGGGCGGCCTGCGTCGCGATCGCGGCGGCGGTCGCGCTGGGCGCGGCGGTCCCCACCGGCGTCGCCGGCGCGTGGGCGCGGCTGGCCGCCACGGTGCTGCTGTGCGCGGCGGCCCTCACGCTCGCGCTCGCGCGCTTCCGGCGCGCGCTCCCCAGCTTCGACGCCTGGCTCGAGCGGATCGAGCAGCGCTTCCCCGCCGTCCGCTCGTGGCTCCGCAACGCGCTCGACTTCGAATCGCGCCCCGCCGAGCACACCTCGCCCGAGCTGGCGCAGGCGCTCTCCCGCGAGACCGCGCGCCGCCTCGCGGCGGTCCCGCTCGAGAGCCTGGCGCCGCCCGTCCAGCCGCGCCGCCCGCTCCTCGCCATGGCCGCGGCGGCCGCGGTGATCGTGCTGCTGGCGCTGGTCGCGCCGGCGCGCGTCACGCGCTCGTGGGCGACGCTGTGGGATCCGGCGCTCGCCGCGCCGCCGGTGCGTCTCGAGGTCGAGCCCGGCTCGGTCACCGTGAGCCCGGGCGCCGCGCTGGCGGTGCGCGCGCGGGTGTGGGGCACCGCCCGGCGCCCGCACCTGCTGCGCGACGGCGCCGCGCGGCTCGAAGGGACGCCCGAGGGCGACTCCGGAGACGGCGCGCGGCTGTGGCGCTTCGACCTTACCCAGCTCACGCGCGAGCAGGACTACCGCGTGCGCGTCGCGGCGGCCGAGAGCCCGCGCTTCCACATCGCGCTGGCCGGCACGCCGCAGCCGGTGAGCTTCGAGGTCGAGCTCACGCCCCCCGCCTACGCGCGGCTCCCGGTGCAGCGCGGCACTGCGACGCGCGGCGACCTCGCGGCGCTGCGCGGCTCGCGCGCGCGGCTCGAGGTGGTGTTCGACCGCGACCTCGACCTGCTCGAGGCGCGCCTGCCGGGCGGCGCGGCCGCCCGCTGGACCGCGGTGAGCCCGCGGCGCTGGCGCGGCGCGATGGCGGTCGAGCGCGAGGGCGAGTGGGAGCTCCACGCGCGCGCGGCGAGCGGCGAGGGGCGCTTCCGCTACCGGGTCCAGCCGCTCCCCGACCTGCCGCCGGTGATCGCGGTGCGCGAGCCCGAGGGCGACCTCGACCTGCCGGCCGGGCAGCAGGTGGGCTACGAGGTGCTGGGCCAGGACGACCTGGGCCTCTCGGAGCTCACGCTCCAGTTCCGCAAGGACCCGGCGGAGCCGTGGACCAGCGTGCCGCTCGAGCGCTTCGCGGGCGAGCCGCGCGAGGCGCGCGTCGCCCGGCGCTGGGACGCCTCGGCCCTCGGGCTCCTGCCCGGGCAGAGCGCGAGCCTCCGCTTCCAGCTCTTCGACGACAACGCGGTGAGCGGGCGCGGCGTCGCCACCAGCCCGACCTTCGAGCTGCGCTTCCCCTCGCTCGCGGACCTCTACCAGGCGCTCGACCGGCGGCAGGGAGCCGTGCAGGAGGCGCTCCAGAAGGTCGCCGACCAGGCGCAGGAGCTGCAGAAGTCGCTCGACAAGCTCGCCCGCCAGCCGCAGCCGCCGTCCCCGAGCTCGCCGCAGAGCTTCGAGCGGCGCGAGGAGATGAAGAGCGCGCTCGAGCGCCAGCAGGACCTGGCGCGCCGCATTGACGAGGCGTCGCGCGACCTGCGCGAGAGCCTGCAGCAGGGCGCCGAGCGCCGGGCCTTCGACGAGCAGCTCCAGCGCAAGCTCGAGGAGATGGCGCGCCTGATGGACCAGATCCAGTCGAAGGAGTTCCGCGAGGCGCTGAAGAAGCTCCAGCAGGCGCTCGAGAGCATGGACCGGCGCGCGCTCGAGCAGAACCTGCCGGAGTGGCGCCGCCAAAACCAGGACCTGCTCCAGAACCTCCAGCGCACCGTGGACCTGCTGAAGGAGCTGCGGCGCGAGGAGCAGCTCCAGTCGCTGGCGCAGCGCGCGCAGGAGCTGAAGGCGCAGCAGGACGTCTTGAACCAGCAGATGGAATCGCCCAGGAGCCGCGTCCCGAAGGCGCGCGACGCCGAGCGGGAGGCGCTCGCCGGGCAGCAGCAGAAGGCGGCCGAGGAGAGCGAGAAGCTGGCCGAGGACGCGAAGCAGGCGGCCGCGGAGGCGCAACAGCAGGAGCAGCAGCAGGAGCTGAACGAGGCCGCGGAGGAGCTGGAGCAGGAGGCCGCGCCCGCGCAGCGCGACGCTTCGCAGGCCGCCGCGCAGAACCAGGCGCAGCGCGCGCGCCGCTCCGGCGCGAAAGCCAGCGCCAGCCTGCAGCGCGCGGCCGAGCGCCTGGGGCAGATGGCGAGCCAGGTGCAGCGCGACCGTGAGGAGGTGGATCTCGCCGCGGTGCGGCGCGCCGCGCAGGACCTGGTCTCGCTCCAGCGCGCGAGCGAGGCGAACCTCGGCTCGAACGCCCCGCCCGCGGAGCGCTCCGACCGCCAGACCGACCTCTCCGAGGGCACGGCGCGCGTCGCCGACTCGCTCTTCACGCTGGCACGCCGCACGCCGTTCGTGAGCCGCGAGCTGGCGCAGGCGCTGGGGCAGGCGATCCGGGGCCTCTCGAACTCGGGCAAGGAGCTGTCGCAGGGCGACCGCGCGCGCGGCGAGGCCTCGGGCCGCGCCGGCTCGCGGGCGCTCAACCAGGCCATCCTCGAGCTGCGCCAGTCCGAGAGCGCGATGTGCCAGTCGCCCGGCATGGGACAGCAGGGCAGCACGACCCCGATGCGCATGGGACAGCTCGGCGAGCGCCAGGGCCAGCTCAACCAGCAGACCCGCAACCTCGCGCAGCGGTTGAGCCAGCAGCTCCGGCTCTCCACCGGGGATCGCAACGAGCTCCAGCGCCTGGCGCAGGAGCAGCAGCGCATCCGCGAGCAGCTCGAGCAGATCCAGGAGGACGAGGAGCAGCGCCAGAAGCTGCTCGGCCGGCTGGACCGGGCGCAGCAGGAGATGAAGGAGGTCGAGGAGGCGCTGCGCGAGGGTGACGCGGGCGGCGACGTCGAGGAGAAGCAGGAGCGCATCCTCTCGCGCATGCTCGACGCGCAGCGCTCGGTGAACCGCCGCGACTTCGACCCGCAGCGCGAGTCGCGCCCCGGCGAGGACGCCGCGCGCCGCTCGCCCGCGGAACTGCCCGCCGACCTGCTGCGCGAGAGCGACCGGCTCCGGCTCGACCTGCTCAAGGCGCAGGCCGACCGCTACCCCGCGCAGTACCGCGCGTTCATCGAGGCCTACCTGCGCTCGCTGAACGAGGCCCGCCCGTGAGAGGGCGCGCGCGCACCCTGCTCGCCGCGGCCCTGCTGCTGGCGTGCGGGCACCCGCTCGTGAGCGCGGGTCCGGCGCGCGCGCAGACGCCCGACCCCGCGGTCGAGGCGCGCCGCCGCGCGCTGATGTCCTCGCCCCAGGTGCTCGACCACACGCTGCGCGTGATCGCCCGCATGACCGGGGAGGGCGAGCCCGAGCCGCCGGCGGTGAGCCAGCGCGCGATGCCGCCGTTGAGCCTCGAGCAGGTCCAGCGCCTGCGCGACGCCATCTCGCTGCGCCGCGACGGGCTGCTCGAGCCGGCGAGCGACCAGCTCGCGCCGCTGGTGCGCGAGCTTCCGCATCACCCGCTGGTCGTGACCGAGCAGGCGCGCCTGCTGCTCGCGAAGTCCGACTTCGCAGCGGTCGAGCGGCTGGGCCGCGCCGAGCGGGCCGGACCAGCGCCCCGGCCTGCCTTGAGCGGGTCGCCGGGCGCGCATCCGGCGGGCGCCGCGCACGACTCGCTGCTCATCGCCCGCGAGATGGCGCTCGCGCTCGAGCGTCTCGGCCGTCCGCGCGAGGCGGCGCAGGTGGCTGTCGAGGCGTGGGCCGCCGAGCCCGTCGAGTCCGAATGGGCGAGCGCGGCGTTCCTGAGGCTCGCCCCCACCGACCCGCGCGGGATCCGCGAGCTGCTGCGCCGTGCGGCCGAGAAGGCACCGGACCGCGTGGACCTCGCCTTCGGCCTGGCGCGCCTCGACGCGCGCCGGGGCGACGTGAAGGCGGCGCTCACCGTTCTCGAGAAGGTGGACCGGCCCGACGGCCCGCGCACGCCGCTGCGCTGGAAGTTCGCGGAGGAGCTGCTCACCGGCGGCGCCGCCAGCGACTCGGCCGCCGCGGCGCAGGCGCTGGCGGCCGTGGCGGGCGACGCCCGGCACGCTCCGCGCGTGCGGCTCGGCGCGGCGCGGCGCGCCTGGGAGGTGCACGACGCGCGGGGCTCGAGCGCCGAGGGGGCGCCGGCGCTGGCGCGCGCCCTGAAGAGCGTGCCGCCCGCCCAGTGGGGACCGGACTTCCTCCTCGCGGTGGCGCGCGGCCTCAGGCAGGCCGGGCTCACCTCCGAGGCGCGCGCGCTGCTCCACGGCGACGACGCCGCGCGCGGGACGCGCCCCATGCTCCCCGAGATGGAGCTCGAGGAGGCGCTCGCCGACCTGCGCGACGGCCCGCCCGAGCGGGCGCTGCCGCGGCTGCGCGCCATCGCCGTGGCGCTGCCCGAGGCGGGCTTCCGCTACGCCGAGGCGCTGTTCTTCGCCGGGCGGACCGATTCGGCGCTGGCCTGGTATCAGCTCGCCGCGAAGGACCCCGCCGGGCCGTACACCGGCGCGGCGCTCGAGCGCATCTACCTGCTCGAGGACGCCGACCCCAGGCCCGCTCTCCCCGTGTTCGGGCGCATCGCCTACGCCGAGTGGCGCGGCGAGCTGCGGCAGGCGGCGGTCCTCACCGATTCGCTCTATCATGCGCTGCCGCGCGGGGCCCTGTGGGCGCAGGCCGCGCTGATGCTGAGCGCGCGGCGCGAGGCCGCGGGAGACGCGAAGGCCGCGCTCGAGCCGGTGCTCGCGGTGGCGGATTCGCTCCCCGACGACCGGCTCGCGCCGCTGGCGCGCCAGCGCGCCGGCGACCTCTTCTTCACGAAGCTCAAGGACGAGCGCCAGGCGCTGGCGCAGTACGAGGAATGCCTGGCGCGCTACCCGAAGGCGTGGAACGCGCCCGAGGTGCGGCGCCGGGTGGAGCAGCTGCGCCGCGAGCGGAGGTTCTGACGATGTTCCGATTGACGGGCGCTGGATTGCCGGGCCCCGGGCGGCGCGGGCACATCGGGCCGCTGGGGACGCTGGGCGCGGTGCTCGGCGTCGTGCTGATCGCGGCGCTCGCGCTGCTCTCGCTCGGGCTCGCGCTTCTGTTCATGCCGCGGCGGCCGAAGAATGCGGCGCGCGCCGGGGCGGGCTCGACGCCCGGCGACGGCGCCGCGCCGGGCGCGGATGACGCCGCGACCTCCGCGGCGGGCACGGCGAAGCGCGAGCGCTCGTACGCCGAGTTCGTCGAGGCGTGGCCCATCGCGCTGCTCATTGGGCTCTCGCTGGGCGGCGCGCTCGGCGCGGCATTCCAGGCCCCCGCCGAGGCGAAGTTGCTGGTGCCGATGGACCTGGCGCAGACCGACCATCTCAAGGCCTACGGGCTCACCTACTGGGCGCTGGCGCGCGGGCAGCGGGCCGAGTGGCTGCTCAACTACCGCGGCGGCTCGTTCCTGCTCCAGGACGACGCCGCGACCCAGCGCGAGGCCAACGTGCGCGGCGTCACGGTCGAGCCGATGGGCGGCGCGGCGGAGGCCGCGATGCGCGCGGCGCTGGCCGACGAGAACATGGAGGCGGTGGTGCTGGAGAAGGCGCCGAAGGTCGCCGTCTACATCCCGCCCAACACGCCGCCGTGGGACGACGCCGTCACGCTCGCGCTCCAGTACGCCGAGATCCCCTACGCCACGGTGTGGGACGAGGAGGTGCTGCACGGCGAGCTGCCGAAGTACGACTGGCTCCACCTCCACCACGAGGACTTCACCGGCCAGCACGGCAAGTTCTACGCCGCCTATCACACCTTCCCGTGGTACCAGGAGGAGGAGCGCGTGCAGAAGGCGATGGCCGCGAAGCTCGGCTTCGCCCGGGTCACGCAGCTCAAGGCCGCGGTGGCGATGGCGATCAAGGACTACGTCGCGCGCGGCGGGTTCATGTTCGGCATGTGCTCGGCCACCGACACCTACGACATCGCGCTCGCCGCCGCCGGCCTGGACATCGCCGGCGAGGTCTATGACGGCGACCCCGCCGACCCGCTCGCGAACCGGAAGCTCGACTACTCGCGCACCCTCGCGTTCAAGGACTTCCGCGTGGACCTCGACCCGTTCCTCTACCGCTTCTCCGACATCGACGTCACGCAGGAGGCCAACCTGCGCGGGCCCAATAGCGTGTTCACGCTGTTCGACTTCTCCGCGAAGAACGATCCGGTCCCTTCCATGCTGGTCCAGGACCACGTGAACGCCGTGCCCGAGTTCCTCGGCCAGAACACCGGCTTCCGCCGCCGCTTCCTCAAGAGCGGCGTGCTGGTGCTGGGCGAGGTCGAGGGCACCGACGAGCTGAAGTACCTGCACGGCCGGTTCGGACGCGGCACGTTCACCTTCCTCGGCGGCCACGACCCCGAGGACTACCAGCACATGGTCGGCGACCCGCCCACCGACCTCACGAAGTACAAGCACTCCCCCGGCTACCGGCTGATCCTCAACAACGTCCTGTTCCCGGCGGCCGAGAAGAAGAAGCAGCGGACGTAGGGGGCCGGGCGCATCCTTCCCGGCGGCACGCGGGACCCGGGGGCACGCGGGACCCGGCGGCGCGCCGCCTCCGGTCCTGCCGGTCCATGATTCTGGTTGAAGCCACTGCGACCTCGTGCCTACCATTGGAATCGGTCGCGGGCCGCCTGCTGTCCGGCTCTCCCCGGGGTCCACCTCTCGCCGGGCAGCCCCCACCGCCCCGCCTCTCAGCGGAGGGCCGTCATCATGCTCGTCCCCATTCCCCGTCTCCTCGCCACCGCGCTCGCCGTCCTCCTTGTCGCGAGTGCCCGCCCGGCGCTGGCCGCCTGGCCCAACAGCCCCTTCGTCAACCTGCCGGTCTGCACCGCTGCCGGCGGCCAGGGGAACCCCACCATCGTCTCGGACGGGGCGGGTGGCGCGATCGTCACCTGGCACGACCTTCGCAGCGGCACGAACAACGACATCTACGCCCAGCACGTGCTGGCCTCGGGCGCGGTGGACCCGGCCTGGCCCGCCGACGGCCGCGCCCTGTGCACCGCCGTGTACGAGCAGACCTACCCCACGATCGCCGCGGACGGCGCGGGCGGAGCCATCGTCACGTGGATGGACCTGCGCAGCGGCGCGAACTACGACATCTACGCGCAGCACGTGCTGGCCTCGGGGGCCGTGGACCCGGCCTGGCCCGCCAACGGCCGCGCGCTCTGCACCGCGGCGAACAATCAGCAGGTTCCCACGATCGTCTCGGACGGCGCGGGCGGCGCCATCGTCTCCTGGCACGATGCCCGCAGCGGCACGAGCTGGGACATCTACGCGCAGCACGTGCTGGCCTCGGGCGCCGTGGACCCGGCCTGGCCCGGTAACGGCCGCGCCCTGTGCACCGCCGTGTACGACCAGACCTACCCTGTGATGGTCGCGGACGGTGCGGGCGGGGCCATCGTCACCTGGTGGGACTATCGCAGCGGCACGTACTACGACATCTACGCCCAGCACGTGCTGGCGAGCGGTGCGGTGGACCCGGCGTGGCCCGCGGACGGCCGCGCGCTCTGCACCGCGGCGAACACTCAGCAGTACCCCACGATCGTCTCGGACGGCTCGGGCGGCGCCATCGTCACCTGGTACGATCTCCGCAGCGGCACGGCCAACGACATCTACGCCCAGCACGTGCTCGCCTCGGGCGCGGTGGACCCGGCCTGGCCCGCCGACGGCCGCGCCCTGTGCACCGCGACGAACAATCAGTTGAACCCCACGATCGTCTCGGACGGCGCGGGCGGCGCCATCGTCACCTGGTACGATCTCCGCAGCGGCACGGCCAACGACAT
>CAYHRW010000057.1:0-13093 GCA_964359105.1 uncultured bacterium | reverse complement strand
GCGGCGGCACGTAGAGCGGCACCACCTTGAGCCGGTAGTAGAGGTCCTCGCGGAAGCCTCCCTCCCGCACCATGCGCTCGAGGTCCTGGTTCGTGGCGGAGATGATGCGCAGGTTCACCGAGATGTCCTTGGTGCCGCCCACCCGCTTGAAGGTGCGGCGCTCGAGCACGCGCAGCAGCTTCACCTGGAGCATCGGGTTCATCTCCCCGATCTCGTCGAGGAACAGCGTGCCGCCGTTGGCCAGCTCCATGAGGCCCTGTTTCTGGGCGCGGGCGTCGGTGAAGGCGCCTTTCTCGTGGCCGAACAGCTCGCTCTCGAGCAGCTCGCTCGGGATGGCCGCGCAGTTGATCTCGACGAACGGCTTGTCGTGCCGCGCGCTCATGCGGTGGATGATGTTCGCGAAGTACTCCTTGCCGGTGCCGCTCTCGCCCTCGATCAGGACGCTGGTGGTGTCGCCGCGCGCCACCTGCTCGGCGATCGTGTAGGCCTCCTGCATGGACGGGCTCGACGAGTGGAGGTGGTCCTCGTCCGAGAAGGCCGTGCTGCGCAGGCGCCGCAGCTCGAGCCACAGCTTCTGCGACTCGAGCGCGCGCGCCGCCAGCGCGACCAACTCCTCGTTCTGGAACGGCTTCTTGACGAACCAGTAGGCGCCCGCGCTCATCGCCTCGACCGCGGTCTCGAGCTCGCCGAAGGCGGTCATCAGGATGACCGGGATCTCGGGCTGGGAGCGCTTGAGCTCGCGAAGCAGGTCGATGCCGGTGCCGTCCGGCAGCTTGAGGTCCACGATGGCGAGGTCGGGCAGGTCGTGCTCGAGCACCTGCCGCGCCTCGCGCAGGGAGCCGGTGGTCTGGACCGCGTAGCCCTCGTCGCCGAGCGCCTTGCCGACGAAGTGGCGGATCGAATCCTGGTCGTCCACCACCAGGATGTTGGCCTTGCTCATGGGTTCCCTCCGTGGTTCTCCAGCGGCAGCTCCACCGTGAAGGTGGTGCCGCGTCCAGGCTCGCTGCTGACGGTTAGGTTGCCGCCGTGGCGTTTGACGATGTCGTGGCTGATATAGAGACCCAGGCCCGTGCCGCCGGGCTTGGTGGTGAAGAAGGGCTCGAAGATGGTCTTGAGGTGCTCGGGGCTGATGCCGTGTCCCTGGTCCTCGATGCGCAGCACCACACCCGGCGACGAAGCGGCGCCGTCGGGCGGTGGTGCCAGTCGCGCGCGGCGCGGCCCGCGGGCGAAGCGCGGGCCCGGCGCGGGCGGCGGCGCCGGGGCCAGCGACACCTTGATGGTGGCGCCGCCGGGCGAGGCCTCGACCGCGTTCTTGAGCAGGTTGATCAGCACCTGCTCGAGCTGGTCGGCGTCGTGCGACACCGGCGGGGTGCGCGGCGAGAGGTCCACCGCGGTCGCCACGCCGCGCTCCGCCATGAGCGCGTCCAGGCACTGGAGCGCGCGGCGCACCGTGTCCTCGACCGGCGCCGCGCGGCACTGCAGCCCGCGCGGGTGCGTGATGTCGAACAGGTCCTGGACGATGCGGTCGAGCCGCTGGATCTCGCCCAGGATGAAGGCCAGGCTCTCGCGCTGCGGCGCGTCGTCCGCCAGCGTGCGCGCCAGGTACTGGACCCCGGCCGCGATCCCGGTGAGCGGGTTGCGGATCTCGTGGGCCACGCTCGAGGTGAAGCGTCCGAGCGCGGCGAGCCGGTCGAGCCGGCGGGCGTGCTCCTCGGCGCGCTTGAGCGGCGTGAGGTCCGCGAACGTGGCGATGGCCCCGTAGACCGCGCGGCGCTCGTTGCGCAGCAGCGAGGTGCTCAGGCTCACCGGCACCGGGACGCCATCGCGCGCGCGCAGCAGGGTCTCGTGGCGCAGCACCTCGCGGCCGTGCTCGAGCGTGGCGTGGATCAGCGCCTCGCCGTCGATGCCGAACAGCTGCCCGAACGGTTGTCCCAGCACCTCGGCCTCGCTGACGCCGAGCAGCGATTCGGCCGCGCGGTTGAAGGTGAGAATCTCGCCCTTCATGTTCACCGCGGCGAGCGCGCTCGCCATGCTGTCGAGCACGTGCTCGCGGAAGCGCTCGCTGCGGCGCAGCTCCTGGGTGAGGCGGGCGGTCTCGACCACCGGGGCGACCGAGAGCGCGATGGACTCGAGCAGCGTGACGTCGCCCTGGGCGAGCGGGGCGGCCGCGCCCGACGGCGAGGCCCCGCGGGCGAGGCCGATGACGCCCAGCATGGGCATGAAGCTGCACGCGAGACAGTGAGCCTGGCGCTCCTCGCGCTCCACCGCCCAGCCGTCGGCGGCGGGCCCCGGCGGCGGGACCAGCAGGGCTGTGTCGCCGATGATGCACTGCGCGCCGCACAGCTCGTGGGTCTCGGCTGCGGGCAGCATGGACTGGCTGCGCTGGAGCGGCACGCATACCACCGGGCCGAGCTGCGCCAGGGTCTCCTGCAGCGGGTGGCCCTCGGGCAGCAGGGCCGGCGGGTGGTGGCGCGCGGCGTGGTGGACCACGGTCCGGTTGAGCCACAGCGTGCGCGCGATGGCTCCCGGGTCTCCCAGCAGCGGCAGCTCGACCGCGACGCTCTGGTCGCGGCCGCCGCCGGCGCGGGTCCAGGTGCCTTCGAGCCTCCCGGTCTCGCGGTTCACGAGCAGCAGGAACACCTGCTCGAAGCCGAACGCCTGGCACAGGTAGCGCGTGACCGTGCGCGTGGTCTCGCCGGTGTCGAGCGTGCTCACCATGCTGCTCGCCACCTCGCGCAGCGACACCAGCTGGACGTTGGTCTCGATCAGCCGCCGGTTGCTGCGTTCGAGCTCCTCCACCAGCTCGTGGAGCGTCTCGACCAGCGCTTCGTGATCTTCGGGTGCGATGGCCGTGCGCGCCTCGCTGCGGTCGGCCATGCCGCGCACCTCGTCCACGCGGCGCAGCAGCTCGCGCAGGGCATCGCGCTGACTCGTGGTCATTGGGATGCGTTCCACCGGTCCCGGGGCGGGAAGCCGCGGGGCCGGCTCCCGCGCCGGCTCAGGGGCTGTGCCGGCGCGGGCCGTGGGACGGTGTCCGGCGCGCCCGCTCAGGGCGGGGAGGAGGGGCGCGCCGGGATTCCGATGGGATGGCTACTGGTCCGCGAATTCGCGGACCGTGGCGGCCACGTAGCGGATCTGCTCCTCCGTGAGCTCCGGGTAGATGGGCAGGGCGATGGTCTCCTTCGCCGCCGCTTCCGCGTGCGGCATGTCGCCCTCCTTGTAGCCGAGCGAGGCGAAGCACTTCTGCAGGTGGAGCGGCACCGGGTAGTACACCTCGTGCCCGATCCCCCGCTCGGTCAGGAACTTCCTCAGCTCGTCGCGGCGCGGCGCGCGGATCACGTACTGGTTGTAGATGTGCCGGGTGCGCGGGTCGTGGTACGGACGGGTGACCCGCGAGCCCTCGAGAAGCTGGTTGTAGAGCGCAGCGTTGCGCGCGCGGGCCTCGCTCCAGCGGTCGAGGTGCCGGAGCTTGACGCGCAGGATCGCGGCCTGGAGCGCGTCGAGCCGCGAGTTGGTGCCGACGATGGCGTGGTAGTACTTGGGCTTCGAGCCGTGCTCGCGCAGCAGCCGGACCTTCTCGGCCAGCTCGGCGCTCTGCGTCACCACCATGCCGCCGTCGCCCGCGCCGCCCAGGTTCTTGGACGGGAAGAACGAGAAGCAGCCGAAGTCGGCGAGCGATCCCGAGCGCTTCCCCTCCCACTCCGAGCCGATCGACTGCGCGGCGTCCTCCACCAGCCAGGCGTGGTGCCGGTCGCAGATCGCCTTGATCGCCGGCAGGTCGCAGCACTGGCCGTAGAGCGAGACCGCGACCACCGCCTTGGTGCGCGGGGTGATCGCACCCTCCAGGCGGTGCGGGTCGAGGTTGCAGGTGCGCGGGTCGACGTCCACGAACACCGGCGTGGCGCCGTTGTTCGCGATGGTGCCGGCGCTGGCGAAGAACGAGTAGGCGCTGGTGACGACCTCGTCGCCCGGGCCCACGCCCAGCGCGCGCAGCGACAGCAGCAGCGCGTCGGTCCCCGAGGCCACCCCCACCGCGTGCGCGCATTGCGAGTACCGCGCCACCTCTTCCTCGAGTCCGCTCACCTCGGGGCCGCCGATGAACCGCGCGCTCTCCATGGTGCGGCGGACGGCGTCGTCCACGTCCTGCCGGATCTCGGCGTACTGCGCCTTGAGGTCCAGCAGCGGCACGGTCATCGTGGCCTTCACGGGCATCGCGCTCATGTGCGGGTCTTCCCTTCGATGGTCGGCGGGTGGGGACTAGGCGTCCACCCATCCCTGGTTGTCGAGCAGCTGCTCTTCCGGCACCGCCCGCCAGGGCCTGGCCGGCTGTCCCAGCACGATGGTCTTCGGCGGCACGTCGCGCGTCACCACCGAGCCCGCGGCCACCAGCGCGTCCGCGCCGATCTCGATGCCGGGCAGGATGACCGACCCGGCGCCGATGCGGCCGCCGCGGCGGACCGTGACGCCCTTGAAGTGCTTGAAGCGCTCGGCGGTGCGGCCGACGAAGTTGTCGTTCGAGGTCACCACGCCCGGGGCCACGAACACGCGGTCCTCGAGCGTGGAGTAGGCGGTGACGTAGCACTCGCTCTCGAGCTTGCAGTAGCGGCCGATGGCGCAGAAGTTCTCGACCGTGACGCCGCGGCCCACGATGGTGCCGCGCCCGATCGTGACGTTCTCCCGCACCGTGCACAGGTCGGCCATCAGCACCTTGCCGTCGATGGCGGCGCCGCGGTAGAGCACGACCCCGGTGCCGACGATGCACACGTCGCCGACCGTGAGCGGCGCCAGCTCCTGGTCCTTCGTGGTCGCCGAGTTCGCGGCCTTCATCGGCAGCTTGCCGAGCGTGGCGTGGTCGTCCACGCGCACGTCGTTGCCGATGACGGTATCCGGATGGATGACGACGTGGTGGCCGATGCGGCAGCCGGTACCGATGCGCACGTTGGCGCCGATCACGCAACCCTCGCCGTGCGTGGTCCCCGCGCCGAGCACGGCGCCGGGATGGACGGCCGAACTCATGCGACCTCCTGCTTCGTGCGCGCGAGTGGCACCGGAGCGCCGCCGCGCTCGAGCGAGGCCTGCGCCGCGGCCAGCACCCTGACCACGCGCAGGCCGTCGGCGCCGTCGGTGAGCGGGCGCTTGTGCTCCCGCACGCACTCGATGAAGTGCTGGCACTCGAGCCGCAGCGGCTCCTGCAGCGAGATCCGGGGGATGAGGATGTCGCCGCTGCGCACCGTGAGGGCGTCGCCGTACGACACCACCTCCCCCGCCCGGTCCACGCCCTTGTCGTAGATCCGGACCTTCTCGCTCGCCTCCATGTCGTCGAACACCACCATCTTGCGGCTGCCGACCACGGTGAACTTGCGCAGCTTGTGCGGATCGAGCCAGGAGACGTGGAGGTGCGCGAGCTTGCCGTCCGGGAAGCGCAGGTCCACGAACACCACATCCTCGACCGCGCCCTGCACGAACGCCGAGCCGCGCGCGACCACGTCGAGCGGCTCCGCGTCCAGCAGGTGGAGGATCACCGAGAGGTCGTGCGGGGCGAAGCTCCACAGCGCGTTCTCGTCGCGCCGCACCTTCCCCAGGTTCACGCGCTGCGAGTAGATGTAGTAGAGGTCGCCGAGGTCGCCGCGCTCCACCATGCCCTTCAGGTAGCGCACCCCGGGATGGTAGAGCAGCAAATGGCCGACCATCAGGATGCGGTCGCGGGCCCGCGCCAGCCGCACCAGCTCCTCGGCGTGCTCGACCTTGAGGGTGAGCGGCTTCTCGACGAACACGTCCTTGCCCGCCTCGAGCAGCGCCTTCGCCAGCGCGTAGTGGTTCACCGCCGAGGCCGCGACCACCGTGGCCTGCACGTCGGGGGCGCCCGCCACCTCGTCCACGTGCGCCAGCGCGCGGACCCCGGGATGCTGTCCGGCGCTCTTCGCCAGACGCTGCGGGTCGGCGTCGCACAGGGCCGCCAGGCGCGCGCCCGGCAGGCTGGCGAAGTTGCGCACCAGGTTCGCGCCCCAGTCGCCGGTGCCGACCACCGCGACGCCGATGGGTTCCGACATCGTCGCTCCTCTCATTCCTTGTCCAGGGAAGGGAAACCGTGTCGAGACGGGCGTGCCCGTGTGGGGTCGCGGAGTCTAGCCGCGCTCCCGCACAGGGTCAACGCACGGGCCGCCTGCCGTGGCCCGGACCTACGCTACCGCCCCCTCGAACAGGGTCACCCGGTTCCTGCCATGCTGCTTGGCGGCGTACAGCGCACGGTCCGCCGCCCGGATCAGTCCATTGCCGTCCGCTGCGTCCGTCGGGAAGGACGCAACGCCGAGGCTGATCGTGATCTCGCCGCGCCCGACCAGCGGGAAGGTGTGCTCCTCGACGGTCTGCCGCATGCGCTCGGCCACGGTGAGCGCGCCCTCGCGGCCGGTCTGGGGCAGGATCAGCGTGAACTCGTCGCCGCCGTACTTCGCGACCAGGTCGAAGGACCGGATCTGCGAGGCCAGCAGCGCGGCCATCTCCTTGAGCAGGAAGCTGCCGCGCAGGTGGCCGTTCCGGTCGTTGTAGGCCTTGAGATTGTCCACGTCGAGCATCACCAGCGACAACTCCTGCCCGAAGCGCTGCGCGCGCTTGAGCTCGCGCTTCAGCGCGGTCTTGATGAAGCGGTAGTTGTAGACCTGGGTGAGGTCGTCGGTGACCGCGAGCTTCTCGACGCTCTCGGCGAGCCGCAGGTTCTCGAGCGCCATCGCCGCCCACGCCGCGAGCAGCGTGACGAGCTGCGTGGCGGCGGCGTCGAAGCGCTCCGAGCCGCGCCGGCGGTAGACCGCCAGGTAGCCGAGCTGGTGTTCGCGCTGGCGCAGCGGCACGAACAGCGCCGGGCCGGCGTCGAGCCCCGGGCAGCGGTCGTGGGTCGCGGCGCGTGCGTCCTCGGCGAGGTCGGCCATCGAGAGCGGCCGGCCGAGCCGCACCAGCAGGCGGGTGAAGTCGCTGCCGCCCCGCTGCGTCTCGGCGGGCTCGGGGCGCGCGCGATCCGCCACCAGCGTGATGCGTTCGAAGCGGCGGCGGCACAGGCTGACGATCGCCGCGCCGTCGGATTCGGCGAGCAGCAGCGCGGCGTGGAGCACCTGCTGGTGCACCTCGGCGCGCGAGCGCAGATGGGCGCCGGAGATCTCCAGCAGCGACTCGAGGATGCGTTCCCGACAGAGCATGCGGCGGTCCCTGGTCTGGGCCGGAGGATTCGTGATCCGGCCCGGGTGTCCTGATGAATCCCACCCAAGCACGCAACGCCCATGCCACGCCGGGACTTAGGCCCCCCGATCGCCGGGCGGACCGAGGAAGCGCGACAACAGGAGCACCGTCCGTACGGCAAAGCCGGCCAGCCCGGCGCCGATCAGGAACCACAGACCCGAGCGCTGCCAGGGCTCCAAGCGCAAGCCTTCTCCGTACTTGAGGAACGCCGCCGCCGCCCACGCCAGGGCGGCCACCAGAACGGCGGAGATACTCAGCTGCGCGCCGGTCCACCATCGCCACTCCGCGTCCCCCGGCCGGGGCTGGTGAGTGGAATTCCCCCGTTCCGGGCGCTCCGGCCGGGCGAATTGCAATCCACCCGGGGGCGCGCCGGACAGCCGCTGGGCGGCCCACAGCCGGCTCGCCCCGAGCAGGAACGAGCGGCGCTCGACCACCGCGAAGCCCGCCGCGTGGAGACAGCGCTCGAACTCCTCCCCCGAGCCGAACTCGAAGATGGACTCGCTCAGGTAGCGGTAGGCGCTCGGGTCGCGTGAGAGCCGGCCGAGGAGCGGGATGATGCGCCGCGCCCAGAACGTGTGGAAGGGCGCGAACGGCCCGGGTCCGGGCGCCGTGGCCTCGAGCACCACCAGCATCCCGCCCGGCCTGAGCACCCGCTCCAGCTCGGCGAGCGCCGCGGCCCGGGGCCTGAGGTTGCGCGCGCCGAAGGCGATGGTGACGGCGTCGAGCGTCCCCGCGCGCAGCGGCAGCCGGAAGGCGTCGGCGCACGCCAGCCGCGGCGCCCAGCCCTGGTAGCGCGTGCCCTCGGCGGCCCGCTCGAGCATGCGCAGGCTCACGTCCATGCCGAGCACCAGCCGCCCCGGGCGCACCAGGCCCGGCAGCGAGACGCCGCTCCCGGTGCACAGGTCGAGCACGGCGCGCGCGTCCTCGGGAACCGCGCGCCACATGGCGCGCCGCCAGGCCCGGTCCTGGCCCAGGGTCATGAGGGCGTTCAGCAGGTCGTAGCGGCCCGAGACGTCGTCGAACATCCCGGCCAGCTCGCGCGTGGCATGGGGCCGGGCACCCGGAAACGCGAGCGGTTCCGGGTCGCGGGCGTCGGAGGACGGGGTCTCGGCGGGCATGCGGGAGGAGAAGGGTGGTGCGCCCGACAGGAATCGAACCTGTAGCCTTCAGCTCCGGAGGCTGACGCTCTATCCAATTGAGCTACGGGCGCGCAGCCAGCGTTTATAGCACAGGGCGAGCGGGGCCGTCACACCGCGGCCGCTCGCGGCCCCGCCGCCCGGGCGCGGCGCGTGGCTCCGCGCGGGGCGGCGGCGGGGGCGGGGTCGGCGCACGGGGCGGCGGGGTGGGGCTCGGGGGGGGCGGGGGGCGGTGCCGGGTTCGGCTCACGGGATCTGGGGCGCGGGCGTGACGGGAGTGGAGCGCGGGGCCGCGCCCGCCGGCTTCAGCTCGGCTCCGCAGATGGCCAGCGAGGGGACGTGCCGGGCGCGCAGGAAGCAGGTGCCGAGCCCGGGTCCTGCGTGGGGCGCCGGTCCCGTCACCATCCGCACCTCGTCTCCCACCACGGTCGTGTCCCGCCTGCCGGGCAGGCCGCGGACCACACGAATCTCGCCTGCGGCGGCCAGCCCCCATCCCCAGCGCACGGCGTGAGAGGTCGTGGTGCTCGCCTTCACGCGCGCCGGCCAGGCGGCGAGGTGCGCCACGGCCGCGCCCGCGCGCCCGGGCACGCGAAGCACCCGGGAGCCGCGCCGGTAGATCTCCACCATGCAGGTGCTCTTGCCGGGGAAGTGGGACGAGACCGCGAAGCTCGGCCTGCCCACCGCCGGCTGGAGCCGGGTCACCCGCGTCGTCACGAGCGGGGGGCCGGCGGGCGTGCCCGGGCCCGCGATGAAGCCGGCCTCGAGGTATGCGCCGGCGGTCGCGGCGCCGCCGTCGTGGACTCCGAAGCTGACGACGAGCGACTGCGCCTGCGAGGCGTCCGTGCTGACGCCGAAGATCCCGTCGGGGTGGACCGAAGACACGAGGAGCGAATCGGGGATGTCCGCGGTGCTCATCTCGGTGTCCTCGATAGTGCAGAACTCGACGCCATGGATGATCTGGCACGAGGCTGCGGCTCGTCGCGCGCCCGTGCAGCAGACCAGCACCAGGATCAACAGCAGCGACCCCACCGAATGCACTTGTGAGCGTCTCATCTCGAGCCTCCTTCTCTGTGCCGTGCGAGCAGACTTCCGGTTCGCGTCCTTTCCGCTCGAAGCCGACCCGGGGTCTCGAGGACCGGCCTCTCCTCTCGTCAGCCTTCCACGCTCGGGTCCGGCCCGAGACCCTCGAGCCACGTCAGGGCGGCCCCGACGCCCGCCTCGAACGACAGGGCGCGCCCCTCGATCCAGGACTTCGTGAACGCGTCCCCTCCCAGCGCCTCGCGCGCCCGCGCGATCAGCGTCGTCTGGACGCTCTGAAGACCGGGCTCCCGGCGCAACCCGACCCTCTCGCGCAGCGCCTCGGAAGCTCCGAAGAGGAGCGCCGCGCGCTCCGGGGCACCGTGCGCCAGCGTCAGCTCGGCCGTGCTCTCCAGCGCGTCGGTCCCTGAGGTCAGCGCCTTCAGCTCCCGCACCAGCCGCAATCCCTCGAGCAGCTCCCGGCGCGCCTCGGCGAGGCGGCCGAGCCGGGTCGAGGCCACGCTCAGGACGGCGAGCGTGGACGCCATGACGGGCTTGTTCCCCGTCGCGCGGCCGCGGGCCAGCGATTCCTCGAAGAGCCGGTGCGCCGACTCGTAGTCGCGCTGATAGAGCGCGATGTCGCCGAGGTTGTGGAGCACGATGAGGATGCTGCGCGGCTCGCCGGCCTCGCGGTAGATGGCAAGGCTCTCCTCGTTCAGCTCGCGGGCGCGGTCGTAGTGGCCCTCGTTGGCCTCGAGCGTCCCCAGCCCGATCAGGGCGCGTGCGACGCCCAGGCGGTCGCCCCGCGCGCGGTGGATGGCGAGGCTCTGCCCGTAGAGCGGCCGGGCCGCCGCGTTGTCACCCTGGAAGACCGCCATGCCGGCCGCGGCGTAGAGCGCCCGCGCCCGGGCGATGGTCGGCTCCTGCGCGCCCGGGTGGGCCAGGACACCGGCGAGGACGCGGCGCCCGACCTCGTAGTGCCCGCGCATGTACCACATCCGGTAGAGCGCCCCGGCCAGCCTGAGCCCGGCGGGGGCACTTCCATCGGCGCGCTGGGACCAGGCGATCGCCGAGAGCAGGCTCTCGTGGTCGCGCTCCAGGCGCGCCAGCCAGCTCGCGCCCTCGTGCCCCCAGAACGCCGTCTCGGCGGTCTCGGCCAGCGCGAGGAAGTGAGCGAGATGACGCGAGCGCAGCAGCGCCGATTCGCCCGTCTCCTCCAGCCGTTCGAGCGCGTACTGCCGCACGGTCTCGAGGTAGCGGTACCGCGTCTCCGTCCCGTCGGCGCTCTCGACCAGCATCAGCGACGTGTCCGCGAGCCGCGTCATCAGGTCGAGGACGGCGTACTCGTCGCCGCCGTCCCCGCAGACCGCGGTCGCCGCCGCCAGGTCCCAGCCTCCCGAGAACACGGCGAGCGCCCGGAACAGACGCTGCCCCTCCTGCTCCAGATGGTCGTAGCTCCACTGGAACGCGGCCTGCAGGGTCTGGTGGCGGGGCAGCGCCTCGCGGCCGCCACCCTTGAGGAGGCGGAAGCGGTCGTCGAGCCTGGCGCGGATCTCGTGCACGGAGAGCACGCGGATCCGCGCCGCCGCCAGCTCGAGGGCCAGCGGGATGCCGTCGAGATGGACGCAGATGTCGCCGATCGCGGTGGCGTTGTCGGAGGTCAGGGCGAACCCCGGCTGGACCGAGGACGCGCGCTCCACGAACAGCCGCACCGACTCGACGGCGCCCATCACCTCGGCGTCGAAGGCCCGGTCCGGGGCGGGCAGGGGCAGCGGGTGGACCGGGAACCCGGTCTCCTCGCGCAGGCCCAGCGCCTCGCGGCTGGTGGCGAGGAGGCGGAGCTGCGGGCAGCCGGCCAGCAGTCTCCGGGCGAGCTGCGCGCAGGCCGCGAGGACGTGCTCGCAGTTGTCCAGGATCACGAGGACCCGCTGCGTCGCTAGATGCGCCTTCAGGGTCTCGGCGAGCGCTCGTCCCGGCTCCTCGCGCACTCCCGCGGCGGTCGCCAGCGCCCGCGGGACCCGCTGCGGATCGGAGACGGCCGCGAGGTCCGCGAACCAGACGCCGTCGGGGAATTCGCTCAACAACCGCTCGCCCAGGCGGATCGCGAGCCGCGTCTTGCCGCAGCCACCTGGACCCGTGAGGGTGACGAGCCGCTCGTGCGTGATGCGCCGCGAGCATTCCCAGATCTCCTCCTCGCGCCCCACGAAGCTCGTGAGCGACTGGGGCAGGTTGTGCGGCGTCGCGGCGGCCGTGGCGGGCGGCGCCCCCTCGGGCGCCGGCATCGGGCCCGGGCCCAGCGCGCGGGCGAAGGCATCGGTGGTCTCGAACCGGTCGGCGGGCACCTTCGAGAGCGCGCGCTGTACCGCGTGCGCGACCGCGGGCGGCACGACGGGGCGCACCACCCGCAGCGGCCGGGGCTCGAGGTTGCGATGCTGGTAGACCAGCAGCTCGACCTGCCGGCCGGTGAACGGCGTCTCTCCCGCCAGCATCTCGTAGAGGACGCAGGCGAGGCTGTACTGGTCGCTCCGCCCGTCGAGCTTCTGCCCGCCCAGGGCCTGCTCGGGGCTCATGTAGAGCGGCGTCCCCGGGTGCGAGCCGCTGGTCGTGAGCCGCTCCCCTCCTGCCACCTGCACCGCGCGCGCGATCCCGAAGTCCGCGACCAGCCCGCGCCCGCCCGAGAGCAGGATGTTCTGCGGCTTGATGTCGCGATGGACCAGTCCTTGGCCGTGAGCGCAGTGCAGGGCCGCCGCGATGTCGCGTGCGAGCTGGAGGGTGTCCTCCAGCGGGAGCTGCTTCTCGCGCGCGAGCCGCGCCGCCAGCGAACCTTCGGCGAAGTACGGCATGATGTAGTAGAGCTGCTCGCCGGCCGTCCCCGAGTCCAGCAGCGGGACGATGTTGGGATGGACGAGATGGGCCACGATCTCGATCTCGCGCAGGAAGCGCTCCGCGCCGAGCAGGCCCGCAAGCGCGGGGTGCAGCACCTTGATCGCCACCGGGCGGTGGTGCTTGAGGTCCTCCGCGGAGTAGACCGTGGACATGCCCCCGCGTCCCAGCTCGGCGCCGAGCAGGTAGCGCCCGGCGAGCGCCTCCTGCAGACGGGCGGGGACCGCGCCGCCCTCGGGTCGCGGGGTCGCCCGCGAGGCTCCGCCGTCGCTCATGACCGCGCGGCTCCGGTCGGGCGCGCGGCGTCCCGGGAGAGCCTCGTGACTCCGGACCATCGCACCGTCATGGCGATCGCCTTCCTCGAATGCGCGCATCCGTGGCCGCACCGCCGCGGCGGCGCGCAAGTCGCTGGCACGCGTGGTACGAGATGCCCGCGGTCCGGATGTCGCGCAAGGACGAAGCTCGAGGTGTGCGGAGCACCCCGTCACCGGAGCGGGGGGAGGCAGCGCTTCGGGACTGCGGCCGCGAGGACCGGGCGCGGCGACGCTGCGCCGCGGCGGTCCACCGACCAGCGTCCAGCTTGAGCCGCAGGGGACTCACCCGTCAACCGGATATTCGCCTGGCGGTCGGAGCATGCGCCGTGATGCGGGTCCCCACGCAGCCGCGGCGGGCGGGTCAGCCCGCCCGCCCCAGCACCCGCAGCACCTCGTTCACGTCCTTGTCACCGCGGCCGGAGAGGTTGACGACGACCTTCGCGTCGCACCCCAGCGCCTTTCCCTCGCGCAGCACCCAGGCGAGCGCGTGCGCGGTCTCGAGCGCCGGCAGGATGC
>CAYHRW010000056.1:0-13547 GCA_964359105.1 uncultured bacterium | reverse complement strand
CCGAGCTTCCGCGGCGGGCGGCGGCGCGGGGCCCGCGGGCGCGAAGCGCGCGGCCACCAGCGGGCGCCCGGTCGCGAGCCGGCGCGCGGCCGCGGCGGGGTCGTCGCCGTGCGCGGCCGCCAGGCGCTCGAGCGCCGCGGACTCCGCGCGCAGGTCGGAAGGATAGCCGTCGGTGCCGAGCGCCACCTTCGCGCTCGCCCACAGCCCGGGCGGATAGCCGACGCGATTGCCCTCGTTCGAGCGCGGGTTCTGCATGAGCCACAGCCCGCGGGACTCGGCGAGCCGCACCTGCTCGGGCGAGAGGAACACCCCGTGCGCCATGAGCGAGCCCGGGGGCAGCGCCCCGCACGAGAGCAGGCGCTCGAGCGGCCCGGCGTGACCGCCGGCGCGCGCGTGCTCCACGTCGGCGCCGTCCTCGGCCACGTGCACGTGGACCACGGTGCCGAGCTCGACGGCCAGCGCGCCGGCCTCTCGGCAGGTCTCCTCGGACACCGTGAACGAGGCGTGCAGCCCCACCAGCCCGCGCACCAGCGGGCGCTGGTTCGCGCGCACAAAGCGCCGGCACTCCGCGAGCCCGCGTCGCGCCTCCTCCATGCCGCCGTTCCGCTCGGTGGCGCCGAAAGTGAGGAGCGCGCGCATCCCAAGTTCCTCGCAGGCGTCGGCCAGCACGTCGAGCGAGCCCTCGATGAACTCCGGCGACTCGTGGTGGTCCACCAGCGTGGTGGTGCCGTAGAGCAGCGCCTCGGCCACGTAGAGCCGCGCCGAGGCCCGCAGCGTCGCCGCGTCGAGCGCGCGGTCGAGCCGCCACCAGATGCGCTCCAGGATCTGCACGAAGTTCTCGGGCGGCACGGCCGGCTGCGGCAGGCCGAGCGGCGCGAGGCCGCTGTAGATGTGGGTGTGAGCGTTGACGAAGCCCGGGATGGTGCGGTCGGCCGCAGCGCTCATCGCCAGTCCTCCTTCGGTATCTTCGTGCGGATCTTCCCGACCGTGAGCTTCTTCGCCGCGGGGGAGTCCTTCATCGGCAGCGTGGTGCGCCGCACGCCATCGTGCGCCTCGAGCGCGCCCGCCACCGCCGCGGCGGTGGGCACCAGCCCGATCTCGCCCACGCCCTTGGCGCCGAACGGACCCTCGGGCTCGGGCTCCTCGATGATGATGACCTCGACCTCGGGCATGTCCTTCGCGCGCAGCACGCCGAGCTGGTAGAGCGAGAACGTGACCGGCATGCCGTCCGCGCACGGCAGCTCCTCGGAGAGCGCGTAGCCCAGGCCCATGTGGATGGCGCCCTGCACCTGGCCCTTCACCAGCGCCGGGTTCACCGCGCGGCCGACGTCGTGCGCGGCGACGAAGCGCTCGACCCTGCCCTCCGCATCGAGCACGCACACCTGCGTGGCGAAGCCGTAGCTGGTGTGGGTCTTGGGCCGCGCGACCGGCGCGCCGAGCGGCGTGGTGTCGTCAATCACGACGTCGCCCGCGTACACGTTGCCCGCGAGCTCGCGGAGCTCGAACCCGCGCTCGAGGTCCGCGCGCAGCTTGCGCGCCGCCGCCTCGACCGCGCGCCCGCCGATCAAGGTGGCGCGCGAGCCCGTGGTCTGTCCGCAGCCCAGGTCGAAGGTCGCGTCCACCTTCGGCCGGAAGACGCTCGCCGGCAGCCCCGTCACCTCGGCGGCGATCTGGCTGAAGATGGTGAGCAGGCCCTGGCCCATCTCGGTGTAGCCGTTGTAGAGCGAGACCGTGCCGTCCGCCTCGACCACCAGCCGCGCCTTGCCGTGCTCGACCGCGCCGTTGCCGAGGCCCGCGTTCTTGAGCCCGCAGGCGATGCCGACCGCCTTGCCCGCGGCGCGCGCCGCTTCGTAGTGCGGCTTCACCGCGAGCAGGGTCTTCCGGATGCCGACCGACTTCTCGATCACCTGCCCGGTGGTGAGCGTGCCGCCCACGTCCACCGCGTTCCGCCAGCGGATCTCCCAGCGGTCGAGGCCGCACTCCTTCGCCAGCAGGTCGAGCGCGCCCTCGATCGCGAACGCCGCCTGGCTCACGCCGAAGCCGCGCATCGCGCCGCACGGCGGGTTGTTGGTGTAGGCCGCGACCGACTCGATGTCCACCGCCGGCACTTCATAAGGGCCGCACAGATGCCCGGCGCAGCGCTCCAGCACCTTCCTGCCGACCGAGGCGTCGGCGCCCGAGTCGCCTACCGCGCGCGCGCGCACGGCGGTGAGCTTCCCCTCGGCGTCGCACGCGGCGGAGAGCTCGATCGTCACCGGGTGGCGCTTGGGGTGCATGCGGATGGATTCCTTGCGCCACAGCGTGAGCTTGACCGGGCGCTGCGTCACCCACGCGAGCAGCGCGGTCTGCGACTGGATGGACATGTCCTCCTTGCCGCCGAAGCCGCCGCCGTTCGGCACCAGCTCGACGAACACCCGCTCCTCGGGCACGGCGAGCAGCCGCGCCACCTGGCGGCGGTCATCGAAGATCCCCTGGCCCTGCGTGTAGAGGTGGAGCCGCCCGTCCGCGAGCGGCACCGCGAAGGCGCTCTCGGGCTCGAGGAACAGGTGCTCGATCCTCTGGGTCTTCCAGGTGCGCGACACCACGTGCGTGCTCGCGGCGAGCGCCGCGTCCACGTCGCCGCGCCGGATGACCGAGCGTGAGAGCAGGTTCTCGTGCTGCGGATTGACCCACGGCGCGCCCGGGGCCAGCGACTCGGCGGGGGAGAGCACGGCGGGCAGGACCTCGTACTCGACCTCGACCAGCGCGGCGGCCTCGCGCGCCGCGATTTCGCTCTCGGCCGCCACCGCGGCGAGCACGTCACCCACGCAGCGCACCTCCTCGCCCTCGGCCACGAAGGCCGGCCAGTCCTCGTGGAGGATGCCGTTCCAGCGCTCGCCCGGCACGTCGTCCGCGGTCAGCACCGCGACCACGCCGGGGTGCGCCCGGGCGCGCGTGACATCCACGCGCTTCACCTTCGCGCGCGCGTGCGGCGAGAGCGTCACCGCGCCGTGGAGCATGCCGGGGCGCGACAGGTCGTCCACGAAGGGGCGCGCGCCGAGCGCCAGCTCGCGCCCGCGGTAGCGGTCGAGCGGCGCGCCCACGCCGCCGTCGGCAACCGGCGCGGGCAGCGGTTCACCGCGCTTCGCGCGCGCCACCAGCTCGATGGCGTCGAGGATCGCGAGGTAGCCGGTGCAGCGGCACAGGTGCTCGTCGAGCGCGCGCGCGATCTCGGCGCGCGTGGGGGCGGGGTTCGAATCGAGCAGGTGCTTCGCGCGGAGCACGATGCCCGGCGTGCAGAATCCGCACTGGAGCCCGTGCATGGCGACGAAGGCGCGCGCGAACAGCTCGCGCTCGCTCTCGGGGAGGCCTTCGAGCGTGACGACCGAGCGGCCCGCGATGCCTTTGGCGTCAATCGTGCAGGTGGCGTGAGGTACGCAGTCCACCAGCGCCACGCACGCCCCGCACTGGCCCTGGGGCTGGCAGCCGCGCTTGGGCGAGGTGATGCCGAGGTGGACGCGCAGGACGTCGAGCAGCGTCTCGCCCGGGCGCGGGCTCACTTCGCACGGGCGTCCATTGAGGGTGAAGCCGACCTTCATGCGGGCTCTCCCGAGCACCGGTCCGTCGCGGCGGTCTCCGACGGGGCCGTCCAGCGCCGCGCCTCGAACCCGGGCCGAGGACTATACCCGGTCCGCGGGCGGCGCGCTCATGCGACCGATGGAGTAATGCGCCGCCGGACGCGCTGCCGTAAGATGACCTGCGTTCATCCAGCCGGCGCCGCGCTGCCCCCCGGCGTTCCGTCCGGCACCCCGCGGCGCCACCGGCCGCGCTCACCGGAGCCGACATGACGCATCACGAGCTGTTCCTGACCGACGCGCAGCTCGCCGCCGAGATCCATCGTTGCGTCTACTGCGAGGAGAAGCCGTGCATGAAGGCGTGCCCGGCCGACTGCTCGCCCGCCGACTTCATCATGGCGGCGAGCGGTGGCACGCCCGCCGACATCGCGCGCTCGGCCGCGCTCATCATGACCCTGAACCCGCTGGGCGGGGTGTGCGGCGTGGTCTGCCCTGACTCCTTCTGCCAGGCGGCGTGCTCGCGCCGGCTGTTCGACCGCGCCATCGAGATCCCGTTCGTGCAGGCCGCGATCGTGGCGCGCGCGAAGCAGCTCGGGGTGATGCCGCGGCTCGAGCCCACTGCGGCGAACGGGAAGAAGGTGGCGGTCGTGGGCTCGGGCGCGGCCGGGCTCGCGGGTGGCGCTCTGCTCGCGCAGCTCGGCTACGCCGTGGACATCCTCGAGCGCGACGCGCGCCCGGGCGGCGCCATCCGGCTGATCCCGCCGGACCGCCTGGACCCCGCGGTGCTCGACACGGACATCGCGTGGGTGCTCCAGCACCCGCGCATCACGCTGCGGGTGCGGCAGCGCGTGGACGACCCGGCCGCGCTGCTCGAGCGGGGCTACGCGGCGGTGCTGCTGGCGGCCGGGCTTCATGCACCCATCGCGCTCGGCATCGAGGGCGAGACGCTGGCCGTGTACTGCATCGCGTACCTCGCCGACCCCGCGCGCCACGCGGTGCGCGGCCGGGTCGCGGTGATCGGCGGCGGCGCCATCGCCTGCGACTGCGCGGCGACCGTGCTCGAGCACGGCGCGACCGCGGTCGAGATGATCGCGCTCGAGACCGCCGGCGAGATGCCGCTCACGCCGAAGGAGCGGCAGATCCTGCTCGAGCCTCCGGTCAACCTGGTCGGGCGCACGCGCGTGACCGCCATCCTCGCGGAGGCGGGCGCCGTGTGCGGCGTGCGCGTGCAGCGCGTCGCATTGCCGGCCGGGCAGCCGTTTCATCCGTCGAAGGTCGTGCCCGAGCTTGGCACCGAGCAGACGCTCGGCGGCATCACGCAGGTCATCATCGCCGTCGGCAACCGGCCCGAGATCTCGGCCGGCGGGCGTCCCGGCATCTTCGAAGCCGGCGACGCCGCGCACGGCGCCTCGACCGTGGTCGAGTCCGCGGCCTCCGGCAAGAACGCGGCGCTCGCGCTGGACGCCTGGCTGCGCGGACAGCCCGCGCCTAGGTTCGAGCGACCTCGAAAGAGCACGGCGCGCGTGCCCGGCTACGACGACGTGCCGGTGCCGCTCGAGGTGGACTTCTTCGGCCGCCGCCTGCGCTCGCCGTTCCTGCTCTCGGCCGGGCCCCCGACCGACGGCTACGAGCAGATGCGCATGGCGTTCGAGGCGGGCTGGGCCGGCGGCATCATGAAGACCGCATTCGACGGCGTGCCCATCCACATCCCCGCCGACTACATGCACGTCTTCGACCCCCGCACCTACGGCAACTGCGACAACGTCTCGGACCACGCGCTCGAGCGCGTGTGCCGCGAGATCGAGCGGCTGGTGCACGAGTACCCCGACCGCCTGGTCGCGGCCTCGACCGGCGGGCCGGTGACCGGGAACGACGACGCGGACCGCCGGGCCTGGCAGAGCAACAGCCGCAAGCTCGAGCGCGCCGGCGCCATGGCGGTCGAGTTCAGCCTGTCGTGCCCGCAGGGCGGCGATGGCACGGAAGGGGCCATCGTCTCCCAGTCACCCGGGCTCACCGCGAAGATCGTGGACTGGATCATGGAGGCCGCCGACCCGGAGGTGCCCAGGCTCTTCAAGCTCACCGGCGCGGTGACCTCGATCGAGGTGATCGTGCGTGCGGTGAAGCAGGTGCTCGACCGCTACCCGCGGAAGAGGGCGGGGGTGACGCTGGCGAACAGCTTCCCGACCCTGATGTTCCGCGCCGGGAAGAAGGCGGCGTGGGACGAGGGCATCGTGGTCGGCATGAGCGGCGCGGGCGTGGCGCCGATCTCGAACCTGACGCTGGCCTCGGTCGCGCACCTCGGCGTCACCGTGTCGGGCAACGGCGGCCCGATGGAGTACAGCGCTGCCGCGCACTTCCTGGCGCTCGGCGCACGCACGGTCCAGTTCTGCACGGTGGCGATGAAGTACGGCGTCGGCATCGCCGGCGAGCTGCACTCGGGGCTCTCGCACCTGATGCGCGCGCGCGACATCCGCTCGGTGGAGGAGCTGATCGGCCGCGCCCTGCCGGATCCCGTCACCGACTTCATGGCGCTGCCCGCGACCAGGCGCATCCCGGGGCTCGAGGCCGGGCTGTGCATGCGCTGCGGCAACTGCGCGCGCTGCTCGTACCTGGCGGTGAGCCTGGACGGCGACGGGCTGCCCCGCTTCGACGCCGCGCTGTGCGTGGGTTGCAGCCTGTGCGCGCAGAAGTGCTTCAGCGGGGCGCTGGCGATGCGCGAGCGGACCAGCGAGGAGCTGGCGGCGCATCCCGCGTTCCAGTAGACTGCGCGCCAGCCCTTCGAGGGGAGAAGCCGTTCATGACGCCCCGGCCGAGAGACGTCGCAAGAGAGAGCCTCCCGCGGTTCGTCCGCCGCTCGTGCGAGGCCGGGCTTCGTGCGGTCGCGCCTCGCTTCCTCTTCCTGCTCGCCGCCGCCGTCGGCCTGGGCGGTGCCACCGCCGCCGTCGCGCAGAGCATCCGGCAGGACTTCTTCGCGACCAACGGGACCGTGCGTTCGGTCGTGCTGTCGGGCAATACCCTCTACATCGGCGGGGCCTTCACCAGGGTGGGACCGGTCACCGGCGCGGGCGTCGTGCTCGACTCGGTCACCGCCGTGCCCGTCGTGACCGGCTTCCCGTTGATCGTGGGCACCGTCTACGCCGCGGTCTCCGACGGGGCCGGCGGGTGGTACATCGGCGGCAGCTTCGCGGCGGTCGGCGGGCTGGCCCGCACGAACATCGCGCGGATCCTCGCGGACCACACGGTCTCGGCCTGGGCGCCGAACGCCAGCGGCACCGTGTACGCGCTGGCGCTGAGCGGGAGCACGGTCTACGCGGGCGGGAGCTTCAGCAACATCGGCGGGCAGACGAGGAACTACCTCGCGGCGCTGGATGCGACCACCGGCCTGGCCACCACCTGGAACCCGGGCGCCAACGGGACCGTCAACGCGCTGGTGGTGGACGGGACCACGGTCTACGTGGGCGGGTCGTTCAGCATCATCGGCGGACAGTCGAGGCTCAACCTCGCCGGGCTGAGCACCACGACCGGCCTGCCCGCGAGCTGGATCCCGAACGTGAACGGGACCGTCTATGCCCTGGCGTCGAGCGGGACGACGCTCTACGTGGGTGGGATCTTCACCAGCATCGGCGGGCTGGCCCGGAACTACCTCGCGGCTCTGGACGTGACGACCGGGCTGCCTACGCCGTGGGATCCGGCGTCGTCCAGCACCGTGTATGCCCTGGCGGTGGCCGGGGAGACGATCTACGCGGGTGGGAGCTTCAGCAGCATCGGCGGACTGTCGAGGAGCAACCTCGCGGCGCTCGATGCGACCACCGCCATGGCCAGGACTTGGAACCCGGGCCCGAACGGGACCGTCTCGGCGCTGGCGATCGGCGGGGCGACGATCCGTGCGGGCGGGAGCTTCACCACCGCCGGGGGGCAGGCGAGGGACTACGCCGCGGCGTGGGACACGGCCGGCGCGCTCACCGGCTGGAACCCGGGCGCGAATGGCAGCGTCAAGGCGCTCGCGGTGCGCGGGGGAGAGGTCTTCCTGGGCGGGTTCTTCACCGGAGTCGGCTGGACGCCGCGGAGCAACATCGCGGCGCTGGATGCCCTGACCGGGCGCGCCACCTCGTGGAATCCGGGCGCGAGCGGCGAGGTGGACGCGCTGGCGGTGAGCGGAGCGACGGTGTTCGCGGGTGGCCAGTTCACCACCATCGGCGGCCTGTCGAGGAGATACCTCGCGGGGCTGGACGCCACGACCGGCCTGGCCATCCCCTGGACCGCGACTCCCAACAAGCGCGTCAACGTCCTGGCCGTGAGCGGCGCGACGGTGTACGTGGGCGGGGAGTTCACGACCGTCGGCGGGCAGCCGCGAGGCTGCCTCGCGGCGCTGGACGCCACGACCGGGCAGCTCGCTCCCGGGAACCCGGGCGTGATCGGTCCCGCGCCGAGCGTTTCCTGCCTGGCGGTGGACGGGACCACGCTGTACGTGGGCGGGCGCTTCTCCGGGATCGGCAGGGTGACGCGCTACAACCTCGCGGCGCTGGTTACGAACGATACCCTGGGCGTGGTGACGTCCTGGAGCCCGGATCCGAACGGCGAGGTGGAGGCCCTGGCGGTGAGCGGGGCGACGGTGTACGCGGGCGGGCTGTTCACCGGGATCGGGGGCCAGGCCCGGAACTACATCGCGGCCCTGGATGCGGCGAGCGGGCAGGCGACCGCATGGAACCCGGGCGTGAGCACGTTGGGCTACGTGCGCGCCCTGGCGCTGGGCGCCTCCTCGCTGTTCGTCGCCGGGGATTTCACCGCGATCGGGGGGGAGAGCCGGAATCGCATCGCGGAGCTGGACGCGGTGACGAGCATGGCCACCGCCTGGAATCCCAACGCGTCCGCCCCCGTGTACGCCCTCGCGGTGACCGGGACCACCGTGTTCGCAGGCGGCGCGTTCACCACCATCAAGGGCCTCACGCAGACCTACCTCGCCGCCATCGAGATCAACACGGCCACGGTCCCGGGTGGCGTCCCGGGTGCCGGACGGGACGGCCGGATCGCGCTCCTGCGCTCGAACCAGCCGAACCCGTTCCGCGGCTCGACTGCGATCCGGTTCGTCCTGCCGAGCGCACAGCGGGTGACGCTGCGCGTCTTCGACGCCGCGGGGCGGGAGGTGGCGACGCTGGTGCGGAACGAGCTGCTGGGCGCGGGCCCGCACCAGGTGGAGTTCAGCGGGCGCGGGCTGCCGAACGGCGTCTACCTGTGCCAGCTCCAGGCTGGCTTCGCCGCGGACGCCAGGAAGATCGTGCACTTCCAGTGAAGTGACTCCGGCGGCTGCCGCGCCTACGCCCCTCGCCCCGGCCCCGCCGGCGGAACGCACTCGGCGCCCGCCCCCTCGGCCTCCAGGCGGTGGTGCATCACCCACTCCTCGCGCGTGATCTTGCCGTCGATCCAGGTCATGAACCGCTGGGACGCACCGGGCATGACGTGGACGTTGTACAGGTGCCACACGACGACGATCGCCACCGCCACCAGCGCCTCGTCGCTGTGCGCGATCCAGGCCATGCCGATCGCGAGGTCGGGGAGCCGGTTGCCGAAGTAGAGCGGGAACCACAGCACGAGCCCCGAGAACGCCATCACCGGCACGCCCCACAGCACCGCGAAGTAGTGAAGCTTCTCGCGGAAGTGGTGGCGCCCGTACGCCGGCAGCGTCGCGCGGCGTCCGATGTAGTACATCGAGGTCTCCCACCAGTCGCGCGCGTCCTTGCGTGTCGGCAGCATGGTCCACACCAGGCGGGCGTCGAAGCGCCCGCGTGCGAGCAGCGCCAGCACGTAGGCGAGGTGCGCGAGGCCACCGAGGATCATCACCGCCGCGGCCGCACGGTGGACGGCGCGCGCGACGGTGAGCCCGCCGAGCGCTCGGTAGAGCGCCGCGAGCGGCTCGACGTCGGGGAAGCGCAACGGGATCCCGGTCAGCGCGAGCGCGACGAAGCTCGCGACCAGCGCCCCGTGCTGGATGCGCTGTGCGAGCGACATCCGCTGGATCAGGGGGCCGGGATTGGCGTGCGCCGGGAGATCGGCAGGGGCTCGCCGCGCGCGCAGCCGGCGCTGCGCGTCGAAGACGACGCCAGCCGCGAGCACGAGCAGGATGACGGCGCCGAGCAGCACGAAGAACGCCTCCTCGGCGGCGAGCAGCGGCTCGCGCCGGACGCGCAGCGTCAGGTGGTTCGCGCCCGACATCGCGAAGTTGAGCTTCGCCCCCTTGTGGCAGTCCTGCTGCCCGCAGGTGCGCGGCAGCTTGGCGGCGGAGACCGTCGAGGCCGTGTCGCGCGGGGCGATCACCAGGTGGGCGGTGTGGCAGTCCTGGCACACCGCGGTGCGCGGGGAGCCGAAGCGGCTCGCCTTGTAGTGGAAGCTCCGCCGGTAGGAGGCCACGGCATCAGGGTTTACGCGGTCGCGCGACATCCGCTCGCGGTCGTCGTGGCAGGGCGCGCATTGCGCCAGTTTCTCGGCCGGTGCGAGCGCCTTCGTGGCGCGCGCGGCCGCATGCGGGTCGCCCGCGCCGTGGCAGTAGTTGCAGTCGGGGCTGTCCGGGCTCTCGCCGGTGAGTCCCTTGCGATGCGCGCTCCGGCGGTAGTCGGCGACCGACCGGTCGTGCCGGATCGGCCGGCCCTTCTCATCGCGCGCGTGGCAGTCGGCGTCGCAGCCCACCTTCGGCCGCGCGGACTTGAACTCGTGTGGATAGACGCGGATGTCGCCGTGGCACTGGGTGCACGCGAGCTTCCCGTGCACGGAGCTGCGGAACGCGGGGCCGGCGACGGTGAGATGGAGGAGCGCGCGGGTCACCGAGTCCCGCACCACGAAGTTCGGCATGCCGTGGCACTTGAGGCAGCTGTCCGTCTCGCTCGCGCCGAACTGGATGCGGCGGGTGGGGAGACGGTAGTCGGGTGAGACCGAGACCAGGAGGACGGCGCGGTGGCGGAGCGCGAACGTGTCGCCCGCAGCCGTCGCGCCCGCCGCGGCCGCCGGCGCGCATGCGACCCACAGGCTCGCGGCGATCGCCACGCGCCGCGCGAGACCGCGCCGCCGTCCGCTCACGCGCGCCCCGATCACTCAGCCCGGCCGCTCGGCGATGAAGTCCGCCGAGCGCAGCGCGAGCGCCACGGCGGTGAGCGTCGGGTTCACCGCGCCGCCCGAGCCGACGAAGCTGCCGAGGCCGATGGTGAACAGCCCGGGCGTGTCGTGCACCGCGCCGAAGGGATCCACCACGCTGTCGGCGGCGCTCGTCCCCATGCGGCAGGTGCCCATGTGATGGGCGAAGGTGGAGAAGTCGTCGAGCCCGTCGAACGTCCACTCGACCGCGCCGGTGGCCCTCGCGACCCGCTCGTAGAGCTGCCGGCTGTACTCGTAGGTGCGCCGGTCGAAGTCGTCGCAGTCGTAGCGCACGTGCGCCACCGGGTCGCCGAAGCGGTCGGTCTCCTTCGAGAGCGTGACGCGCTTGCCCGGCGAGGGCGCCGACTCGGCGTGCAACACCACGAGGCGGCAGTGGCGCGTGGTCTCGAAGCGCCGCATCGCCTCGGCGAGACTCGTGGCCTCGCCGGCGGCCTGCCGGTGATCGTACGACGGCCGCGAGGGGAGCTCGATCTTCACGCCGCCGTGGCGGCCGCGCGTGGGTGGATCGCAGAACTGCGCGCTCTGCGCGGTCCAGAATCCGACCTTCCCGGAGAAGAGCCGCTCGCGGTAGTGCATGTGGCCGCTCCACAGGTGGTGGAAGACCAGGTGCCGGCCGACGTGACCGCCCGAGTTGCCGAGCCCGTCGGGGTGGCGCGGGTCCTTCGACAGCAGCAGCAGCCGCGCCGACTCGAACGCCGCCGTGGCGACGATGATGACGTCCGCGGCATGCTCGCGGTCGGCGGACTCCCGGTTCGGGCGGTAGAGCACCGCGCGCGCGCGCCCGGCGGCGTCGGTCACGATGCGGCGCACCGAGACGCCGGTGAAGAGCCGGCAGCGCCCGGTGGCGAGCGCGCGGCGCAGGTGATGGGTGGGCGAGTAGCGCGAGCCGATCGGGCACACCTGGCACTCGCCGTAGTTCATGCACCCCGGCCGGTCCTCGTAGTCGTGCCGGGTGCGCGCCTGCGGCGTGGTGTGGATGTGGATGCCGCCCTTCGCCAGCCGCTCGCCGAGCAGCGCGTCGTCCGCGGTGAGCTCGAACGGCGGCAGCGGATAGGGCCGCGAGCGCGGCGGGGCCCAGGGGTTGTCGTCGTCGGTGCCCGAGACCCCGAGCTGCGCCTCGGTGCGGCACATCCAGGGCTCGAGCTCGTCGTAGTCCACCGGCCAGTCGTCGCCGAACCCGCACCGGCTGCGCGTCCTGAAATCGGCGGGGGCCATCCGCATGGCGAGCCCGGTCCACGCGGAGCCGCTCCCGCCCACGCGCATGACGCTCTCGCGGCTCCAGTCGCGGGTGTAGCTCCCGCTCGAGGTCGTCCGCAGGAGGTCGGACGGGAGGGCATGGGCCGGGTTGGTGAACTGGTAGTTGATGGACTCGAGGAACGGCGTCTCGTGCGGGTACGGGTAGTCCGGTCCCTTCTCGAACACCGTCACCTCGTGGCCGCGGCGCGTCAGTTCGAAGGCGAGCGTCGAGCCGATCATGCCCGAGCCCACGATGGCGACGCGGCCGCCGCTCATGACCAGGGCGCTCCCGGGCCGGGGTGCGCGATCGCCCGCGGCAAGCCAGGCCAGGCGTCGTAGCCGGCCAGGATCCAGGCGTCGGTCGCCGCGAACTTGCGGAACACCTCGCGCACGATGTGCCGCGCGTAACGGGCCTCGTCGCGCGCCACCAGCGCGCGGCGGACGCGCGTCCATCCCCGTGCCGGCATCATGGCGCGGAGGATCTGCTGCTGGCGCTGACGCGGGGCGCTGCGGAAGCCGGGGTGTCCGGCGCGCCGCGCCGCGCGGTCCACGGTGGCTTCGAAGCGCTCGTAGAGGGCGCGCGCCCCCGGGACGTGCGCGGCGCGCCAGTGGAAGGACTCCATGTAGTGCGCGGGCTCGACGCGGCCCTCGAGCAGTGCGAGCACGGCCGCGCGCAGGACGTCGGCGGTCGAGTCGCGCAGCGGCCCGGGCCGGGACGGGGAGAGCGGGGCGGAGAACAGCCAGCGGGCCACGACGCCGCGCCGCACCCACAGCGTGGCCGCCGCGACGGCGGCGAGCCCGAACAGCGCCAGGAACCTGCGTCGGGTGGCGATCATCTCCCCCCACTCCCATGTTGCACCCGTGCCGCGCCCACGCGTGACGCGGCGCTCCCCGCTACCTCTCCGCGACCATGCTCGGGAACCTCGCGATGAAGGCGATCGCGTGCTGCAGCTCGCGCGTGTCCAGGCACTCGCCGATCTTGTGCGTGTTCTGCTCGAGCCCGGCGCCGAAGCCGAGCATCGCCGGGTGCCTGAACGCGCCGGAGACCACCCAGCGCTTGCGCTCCGGCACCGCGATCGAGGTGTCGGAGGCCGGGACCGGGAAGCCCACGCCGTCGGTCGAGAACACCCAGCGGTCCACGCGCGGCTCGCGCCTGAGCGACCCGCCCTGCTCGTCCTTCTCGGCGACGTGCGGCGTCACCACCGCGCGGTAGGCCGCGACCGCGGCCTGGATCGCGGGATGCTCCTCGGGCGTGACCCAGCTCATGTAGATCTGCGGGTTGCCCGGGACGTAGCCGCGCCAGGTCGGCTCCTCGTAGGTCGGCACGCCGATCCGGACCGCGAGCCCCGCGGCGCGCGCCGCCCGCACCGACTCGAGCGCCTCGACGTCCTTCACCGCCTGCTCGGGCGTCTCGCCCACGGTGAGGCGGCGGTCGAAGCGGAAGGTGAAGCGGTCGGGCACCGCGCAGTCGCTCGGGGTCTCGAGCGTGGCCCACGACGCAGTGCGGGTGCCGTGGCCGAGGAACGGATGGTCGGAGAAGCCCTCGCGCCGCTCGTACCTCCGCGCCGCCTCGGCGAGGATGGCGCCGCCGTGCTCGAGCGGGTTCAGGCCTTC
>CAYHRW010000055.1:686-13765 GCA_964359105.1 uncultured bacterium | reverse complement strand
ACACGGCATACGCCATAAGGCCACGTGACGGGAGTTCAGCCGTGTGCGCTTCCGATCTCCCGGCAGGTCCGTCCCTCCCCCCCCCCCCCCCCGGCCTCCCCTTCCCCGTTAGAGCCCACGCCGGGGCCTCCGGGGGGTCTCAAGCTCCCGCCGTGCCAGGCCGATAACCCGCCCCGGAGGGCCTGCCTCTCCCCGCGCCGTCCTCGTGGCACAGCCGCTGCACTTCTGGGGTCTCGATACCATGACTCGCACCGAAGGCGGATTCACGCTCGTGGAACTGGCGGTCACCATACTGCTCACCGGGCTGCTCTTCGCCTTCAGCGTCCCGGCCTTCCAGAGCATCTCCCAGAGCCACCAGCTCAAGGGCGCGGCCGAGAACGTCGCCGGCCAGCTGCGCATGGCGCGCGAGAAGGCGATCGCCACGGGCGTGGACCAGCCCGTGCATTTCGTGGGGACCAACGTCTACCACATCCACTTCACCTCGCCCTATTCGATCCCCTTCGCGTGGACGCTGCCGCGCGGCGTCACCTACGCCGCGGCGATGGACAACTGGTACACCATGCGGAAGGACGGGCGCTGCAGCGCTTCGGGTCTCATCATCCTCAGCAACCAGCGCGGCATCCGGGACACCGTCAGTGTGCAGCTCTCCGGGCTCGTGCTCACCCAGTAGGCCGCCCGTGTCCTCCTGGCCATCCTCCGCCTCCCAGCGCGGCACCACGCTGGTCGAGCTGATGATCGCACTCGTGGTGCTGACCCTCGGCATCCTCGCGGTGGGGCAGCTGTTCCCGGCCGGCGCGCGCGGGCAGCTCAGGGACCGCATGATGACGGTGGCGAGCTACTACGCCCAGGAACAGGTCGAGGAGCTGCAGGGCGCCGCGTGGTCCGACCCCGCGCTGACGCCGGGCACGCACCCGGCATCCGGCTACGACACGCTCGGCACCGGCGGCCAGTGGCGCCGCACCTACGTCGTCTCGTCCCTGCCCACTCCGCTCGACAACCTGAAGCGGGTCGACGTGACCGTGAGCTGGACCTTCCCGGGTTCCCGCTCGGTCACGACCACCACCTACCTGAGGCGCTGACGGCATGCGATCCACATCCTTCACGGCGTCCCGACGCGGCCGCACCGCGGCCGGCTTCACCATGGTGGAGGTGCTCGTCACCCTCACCGTGCTCGCGCTGGTCATGGCCGCGATCATGACCGTCGTCCACATGACCTCGCGCAGCAAGACCACGACCGCGAACTCGATCGAGTCCACGCAGGCGGCGCGCGTGGCCATCGACATGATGGCGCGCGACCTGAGGTGCGCGGGCTATGGCGCCGATCTCAACTACACCACGCCCCAGCCTCCCATCGCCTACATCGACTCGACGCAGGTGCTCATCAACCAGGACGGGACCGGCAGCTCCGGAGCCCCGCGCGACACGCTGGCGTACGACCCGGCCCTGAGCCCGCGACCCTACCCGCTGGTCGGCACGCAGTGGACGCCGCCGATCAAGTACCGCTCCGGCGCCGAGATCGTGCGCTGGACGCTGGACGTCAACAACGATGGCGTGGTGGACCAGAACGACGTGCTGGATCCGAACGGCGTGGACGCGCAGCGCACCCCCAACCCGAACGACTTCGAGCTGGTGCGGCAGGTCTACGGAGACTCGTTGAATGGCAGCCCCGGCAACGGCGGCACCACCGAGCGCATCGCGCTGGTGCGCGCGCCCGGCGGCGGCGTGCCTCCCCTGTTCACCGTGTACCTCAAGGGCAGCTCCACGCCCTGGGACTGGTCGGGTGGCCCGGTGCCGGCCGCGCGGCTGATGGACATCCAGCGCGTCGTCATCCAGGTGGACTCGCCGAGCGGGCGGACGGACTGGCACGGCAACTACGCCGAGACCCGGCTGCGCACCGAGGTCAACTCGCTCAGGAACGTCCCCGACTTCGGCGCCACCCAGTACGCCGTGGACGGCTACGTGTTCGTGGACACCGACCTGAGCGGCACCAGGGGCGGAGGCGAGGCGGGGATCTACGGTTCCACCGTGCGGCTCGGCAACTTCAGCGCGGCCACGGACTCCAACGGCTACTTCATGTTCCGCGTCGCGGCCGGGAGCTACACGCTCAGGCACACGCCCCCGCCCGGCTACGGCACCTTCACCTCGCCGGACAGCTTCCTCGTCACCGTCCCTCCCGCCGTCACCCGCTCGTTCGCGGACACCGCGCGGGCCGGCGGCTGGGTGCAGGTCTTCGCGTGGAACGACGTGGACGGCGACGGCGTGGTGGATGGCGGCGAGGCGGCGCTCCAGAACGTGCATGTCACGCTCACCCCCACGAACCAGGTGGAGTACACCGACGCCGCCGGCAACGCCCGGCTGTTCGCGCCGGTCGGCTCGTTCAGCGTCGCCGTGACCCCGCCCGACTCGTTCACGACGACCACGCCGAACCCGGTGAGCGGCACGATGACGGACGGCGGCAGCCAGAACGTGAGCTTCGGTCTCAGCAACGTCCCGGTGGGCACGATCGAGGGCTACGTGTTCCGCGACAACAACCGCAACGGCACGCGCGACGGCGGCGAGGGCGGCCTCGCGAACGTCTGGGTGGGCGTGACGAACGACGGCGGCCTCACCGTGCTGGGCTACGACTACACCGACGCGAGCGGCGAATACGAGACCCAGGTGCCGGCCAACGACCCGCCGGGCACGCAGCCCTACTCCGTCTTCTGCATCCCGCCCGCGGGCTACTTCCCGACCAGCTCGACCGCGATCGCGTCCATCCTGCTGAGCGCCGGGCAGCAGCTCACCGACCGAAACTTCGGCATGGTCGGCTACCAGATCATCACCCTGAACGCGAACCGGGTGCTGAGCCTCGCCAGCGCCGACCTGATCGAGCAGGACTGGAGCGGGAACATCAACCAGTGGGACAGCAAGGGCCACAAGGACGCCGACATCGTGCTGGGATCGGACGCGGCCGGCAGCGACCAGGTCTCGGTGTGGTTCAACCAGTACAACAGCACGCCCACGTTCAACACCAACCCCGACTACTCGCGCAGCGCGGCGCAGTCGGTGCTGGGGCTGACGCTCGATACGCTCGACACCGACACGCCCAGACAGCGGCCCGACCTGGTGACCGGGACCCGCAAGGCCGGCGCCGGCAACCTCTTCGTGTGGCTGAACCAGAACACCAGCGGCAACCTGGGCTACTTCCCCGCGACGCCGACGCGCAGCTACACCACCGAGGACCTGGGCGACGTGCAGGCGGTGCTCACCTACGACTGCGCCGGGGGCTCGATGCCAGACGTCGTCGTGGGCACGAAGTCGCCCACCGTGGGCCGCGGCACCCTCGAGGTGTGGTCGAACGGCGAGGGCGTGACACCGGCCTTCACGCGGGACGAGGTCTACCCGCCGGCCGGCGGCATCCCCGGCGCCTCGATGGGCGAGGTGACCTGCATGGCGCTGGCCGATCTCGACGGCGACCTCAAGAAGGACCTGGTGGTGGGCACCAGGACCGGGACCTACTCGGGCGAGCTGCTGTTCTTCAAGTTCGTGAGCAAGGTCAGCGGCACGCGCTTCGTCTACCAGACCGGCTTCACCATCAGCGATGCCGCGGTCACCGCGATCACCTGCACCGACGTGGACGGCGACGGCAAGCTGGACGTGATGGCCGGAGAGCAGACCGCGATCAACGCCGGCCGCATGGAGCAGTACCGCAACACCACCGGCGCGCTGTGGAGCTTCGTCCTGAGGCGCACCGTGGCCGCGCCGGGCATCGTCCAGGCGCTCGCGACCGGCGACTTCGGCGGCCTGAACCGCAGCGACGTCGTCATGGGCTGGCGGCAGGCCGAGACCAGCTACGTGGGGGGCCTGCTCCTCTACTACACCGACCTGGGCATCCTGCCCCCGAACGGCGTGGACCCCTCGGGCGGCGCGGTGGTGAACATGGTGCCCGCGCTCACCACCAGCAACTTCAACTACGGCGTGCAGCCCTCGACGCCGTCGCCACCGTTCCTGCTCGACCTCGCCGCCGGCGTGAAGGTCTCCGCCTCCACCGGCGCTCTGGTCGTGTTCATCCGCTAGGAGTCCCCCGATGTCGCGCACGACGTTGCGGAACGAGCGGGGGGTGGCGCTGGTCGTGGCGCTGCTCGTCCTGCTGGTGCTGTCGCTGCTCTCCGTGGTCCTGATGATGTCCGTGAGCGTGGGCACCAAGATCGCGGGCCACAACGTGCGCGAGTCGCAGGCGCTCTACACCGCCGAGGCCGGCATCTCCGAGGCCATCGCCCGCATCCGCAACAGCGAGGGGCCCGACCCGTCCGGCTTGGCGCGCCAGGTGGTGCAGGTGTTCCTCACCAGCGCGGGCAGCGTCCCCGCGCTGGGGACGGACTCGACCGGCCTCTACACCGGCCAGCCCACCGGGCAGTGGCTCACCTACAGCACGGCGTCGCGCGGGCCCGACGTGCTCACCGTCGAGTTCAAGACCGACTCGGCGCGCACCGTGATCCACCGCTACGACCCGGCGAAGAACCCGCCCGTCAACACCACGACCGGCTACCCCATCTACAGGATCACCTCGACCGGGCGCGTGGGTGCAGATATGAGGCGCATCGTGAGCGAGGTGATCCAGAAGCCGGTCATCGTGAACGCCAAGGGCGCGATCGTGGCGAACGTGGGGATCGACTTCTCGGGCAACTCGGACGTGTGCGGCTACAACCACAGCGCCGACACCCCGGCCGGCACCAAGGGCCGCGGCGGCAGCGTGGGCGACTGTGACGAGAACAACGCCGTCCAGCACTGGGAGCTGGGCTCCGGCGACCTCGCGGGCGCCTGGAGCACCGGGACCATCACCTCCGGCGGCTCCTCGAGCCAGAACGGCAGCCCGCCCCGCAGCCCGGCCCAGACCGGCTTCTACGCCGGGCCGTGGGAGGCGTTCTCGATGGGCCAGTCCGAGTTCTTCTCGTGGGTGGGCGCTCCCACCAGCAACCCGCCCGCCGACCCGAAGGGCATCATCTACGTGGACAACAACTCCACGACCCAGGACCAGTCGGCCACCTGCGCCTACCACGGCGGGGACGGCGAGGGCTTCCTGTACGTGGACGGCGACATGACCGTCAACGGCAACTTCACCTTCCGCGGGATGATCTACATCGAGGGCGACCTCAAGATCAACGGCACCTGCTGGATCCTGGGCGGCATGATCGTGCGCGGGAAGACCACGATCAAGATCGCGAACGGCAGCGGCACCATCCTCTACAGCCGCGACGCCATCGAGCAGAACGTCTCGAAGTACGGCGGCCAGTTCGTGACGCTCTCGTGGCGCGAGGGCCTGTAGCGCCGGCCCTGCAGCGCGCAGGAGGGGCGCGTCGCGCGGGCTCTTGACGCCGGCCGGCCGACATGGCAACGTGCCCCCTCGAGGCTGAGACGGGGACGAGTACCCGCGTGGAGCGCAGGAGCGAGCCGGGGACGGTGCGAGCCCGGCGCCGACCCGCGCGGCGAAGAACTCGCCCGCGCCGCCGACCGAACGGCGCCGCGCGAGCGGGCGTCCAGTAGGCCCGGACGTCCGCCCCGCGACAGTGGGCCGGAGCCGTGGCGCATGGCTCCCGAAGGCCGGGCCCGCGAGGTCCCGGCGAAGTTGGGTGGCACCGCGGCATCGTCCGCCCCAACGCCGAAGCGTTGGGGCGTTTTTCGTCCTGGAGCTCACCGGGAGGAGCGCATGGCCGGCTATCGCGACACGCTGAACCTGCCCCGCACGGACTTCCCGATGAAGGCCGACCTCCCGCACCGCGAGCCCGCGCGGCTCCAGTGGTGGCGGGAGCGCGACCTCTATCGCAAGCTGCGCGCGGCCCGCCGCGGCGCGCCGGTGTGGCTGCTCCACGACGGCCCGCCCTATTCGAACGGCCACCTCCACATGGGGACCGCGGCGAACAAGATCTGGAAGGACGCGGCGGTGCGCCAGGCCTCGCTCGCGGGCTTCGACGCGCCGTTCGTGCCGGGCTGGGACAACCACGGCATGCCGATCGAGACCAGGGTGAGCAGCGAGTTCCGCGAGAAGAAGCTGGCCCCCGACCGCGTCACCCTGCGGCGCCGCTGCCGCGAGTACGCCGCGCACTGGGTCGAGATCCAGCGCGGCGAGTTCCAGCGCCTCGGCGTGTGGGGCGAGTGGGAGAACCCGTACCTCACCATGGACCACGGCTTCGAGGCGGCCATCCTCGAGACCTTCGCCGCGCTCGCGCGGCGCGGCTTCATCCAGCGGGGCCTGCGCTCGATCCACTGGTGTCCGACCGACCGCACCGCGCTGGCCGAGGCCGAGATCGAGTACGCGGACGTGGGGTCGCCCTCCATCTTCGTGCTGTTCCCGCGGCGCCACGACCCGCACGGCGTGCTGGCGCGCTGGCCCGACCTCGCCGCGGTGGCGTGGACCACCACGCCGTGGACCCTGCCCGCGAACCTCGGGCTGATGGTGGACCCCGCGGCCGGGTACGCGGTGGTGGCGGCGGGCGGACGGCGCTTCCTGGTGGCCGCGGCGTGCGTCGCCGCGGTGAGCGCGGCGGCGGGCTGGCAGGACGCGCGCGTCGAGGCGACGCTCGAGGGTCGCGACCTGGTGGACGCGGTGTTCGAGGGCCCGTGGGGCAACGACTCGCGCGTGGTGGACGGCATGCCCTACGTGAGCATGGAGGACGGCACCGGGCTGGTGCACACCGCGCCCGGCCACGGCAAGGAGGACTTCGCGATCGGCGCGCGCGCCGGCCTCGGCGTCGCCTGCCCGGTGGACGAGGCCGGGCGCTTCACCGCGGGCGCCGAGCCGTTCGTCGGCCGCAGCGTGCTCGAGGTGGACGCCGACATCGTGCGCTGGCTCGCGGAGCAGGGCCGGCTGCTCGCCGAGAGCTCGTTCTCGCACTCCTACCCCCACTGCTGGCGCTGCCGCCAGCCGGTGATCTTCCGCGCCACGAAGCAGTGGTTCATGGTGATCGACCACGACCCGCCGCCGCTCGACCCCGCGGAACCCACGGCGGGGCGCGGGAAGCACCGCGACCGCGCGCTCGAGGCCATCGAGCAGGCGGTGCGCTGGGAGCCGCCGTCGTCGCAGAACCGCATCCGCGAGTCGGTGAGGAACCGCCCCGACTGGTGCCTGTCGCGACAGCGCTCGTGGGGCGTGGGCATCCCCGCGGTCTACTGCGAGGGCTGCGGCGAGGCGACGCTCGACCCGCGCGTGATGGCGCGCGCCGCCGAGGTCACGCGCACGGCGGGCTCGGACGCCTGGTACGAGCAGCCGGTCGAGACGTTCCTGCCCGAGGGCTTCGCCTGCCGGTCGTGCGGGGCCGCCGGCCCGTTCCGCAGGGAGACCGACATCCTCGACGTGTGGTTCGACTCCGGCTCCACCCACCGCGCGGTGCAGGCCACGCACCCGGCGCTGCGCGAGGCGTGGCAGCGCGCGCTCTCCGGGGGCGGACGCGTGGTCTACTTCGAGGGACCCGACCAGCACCGCGGCTGGTTCAACTCCTCGCTCATGGTGGGCGTGGGCGCCGCCGACCGCGCGCCCTACACCGACGTGTGCACCCACGGCTGGGTGCTGGATGGCGAGGGCCGCGCCATGCACAAGTCGCTCGGCAACGTCATCTGGCCCGAGGACGTGGTGAAGCTCTACGGCGCCGACATCGCGCGCTGGTGGGCGCTCGCCACCGACTGGCGCACCGACGTGCGCGTGGGCGACAAGAAGCTGCGCGACATGGCGACGCACCGGGCCGGGCAGAAGCCCGACCCCGGCGACAGCCACCCCGGGGACGACATCCTGCAGCGCGTGGCCGACGCCTACCGCAAGGTGCGGAACACGTTCCGCTTCCTGCTCGGCAACCTGGGCGACTTCGACCCCGCGCAGGCGCTCCCGCCCGGCAGGCTGACGCGCGTGGACCGCGCCTTCGCCGTCGCGCTCGCCGCGCGCTTCGCGCGCATCCGCCAGGAGTACGAGGCGCTCCAGTTCCACCGCGCGCTCGACGCGCTGCTCGGCCTGTGCACCGTGGACCTCTCGGCGGTGTTCCTCGACGTCGCCAAGGACCGGCTCTACACGCTGGCGCCCGACGATCCGGAGCGGCGCTCGGCGCAGACCGTGCTGTGGCAGGCGCTCCACGATCTCGCCATCGCCGCCGCGCCGGCGCTCGCCTTCACCGCGGAGGAGGTGTGGCAGCACCACCCGGCGCTCACCGCCGAGCACGAGAGCGTGCATCTGGCGCTGTGGCCCGAGCGTGCTCCGGAGGGCGAGCGGCCGGCGGGCGGGAGCGACGGCGAGTGGGCCTTCCTGCTCGCGATCCGCGACGCCGTGAACGCCGCGATCGAGCCGCTGCGGGCGCAGAAGGCGCTGGCGACGACGCTCGAGGCCGAGGTCACGCTCACCGTGCCACCCGCGGTGGCGGAGCGGCTCGCTCCCTGTCGCGACGAGCTGGCGGGCTTACTTCTGGTGGCGCGGGCCGCGGTCGTCGCGGGGGCCGAGGGGCAGGAGATCGAGGTCGCGGTGACGCGCACCGCGCTCTCGAAGTGCGAGCGCTGCTGGACCTACCGCGCGGACGTGGCGGAAGGCCTGTGCCGCCGCTGCGCCGGCGTGCTCGCGGCGACCGGACGCTCCGCGGGCGCCTGAGAAGGCTCAGGACAGGTCGAGCGTGACCTGGCGCGGGTAGCGGGCCTTGAGGTCCTGGACCAGCCGCGCGAACGCCGGCGACTCGCCCTGGAGCGGCACCTGGTCGGTGTCGATCTCGAGCACCTCCATTTCGTTCCGCGCGCGCCGCATCCAGTCGTCGTAGGCGCGATTCAGGCGCTCGATGTAGTCGCGCGTGATGCTCTGCTCGCTCGCTCGGCCACGCTGCGAGATGCGCTGCAGCAGCACCTCGGGGCTGGCCTTGAGGTAGATGATGAGGTCGGGCCTGCGCAGGTAGCGCATGAGCACGCCGAACAGCGACGTGTAGTTCTCGTAGTCCACCCCGGTCATCGAGCCCTGCTCGTGGAGCGTCTTCGCGAAGATCTCCGCGTCCTCGTAGATGGTGCGGTCCTGGATGAAGGGCAGCGGGCTCTCGTTGATCTCGGCCTGGGCCTTGAAGCGCTCGCTCAGGAAGTAGATCTGGAGGTGGAAGCTCCAGCGCGGCATGTCCGCGTAGAACTGGTCCAGATACGGGTTCTGGATCACCGGTTCGTAGTACGCCAGCCACCCCAGCTCGCTGCTCAGGCGGGTCGTCAACTCCGTCTTGCCCACCCCGATGTTCCCCGCGATGGCGAGGAAGTACCCCTGGCTCACGCGTGCGCCCTCCAGACCCTTGTACGACATTCGAGACCGCGGGGCCAGTTCGATGATGCTCGCGTGCCGCCCGCGCGACGCGTCACGATCCGGGCGGCGCCCCAGCGGCGGGGCCGTCGCCCGCCTCCTCCCCCTCCTCGCCCACCGGCACGTCGGGCCGGCGGAACTTCGCCGCGTCCATGCCGTGCTTGCGCAGCAGGTCGTGGAAGGTGGGCCGGCTCACCTTGATGTCGCGCGCCGCGCGCGTGATGTTCCCGACGTTGCGCGTGAGCGATTCCACCAGCAGTCGCCGCTCGGCCTCGTCGCGCGCGTCCTGCAGCGTCTGCGGCGACTCGGCTCGCGCCCCCTCCAGCTCGAGGTCCTCGGGCCGCACGTAGGCGTCCTGCGCCAGGATCACCGCGCGCTGGACGCGGTTCTCGAGCTCACGCACGTTGCCGGGCCAGGGGTGCGCCTGGAGCGAGCGCAGCGCCGACTGCGTGAAGCCCTTGATGCGGCGCTTGTGGTGCTTCGTGTAGAAGTCGAGGAAGTAGTCGGCGAGGATCCGCAGGTCGTCGCCGCGCTCCCGGAGCGGCGGCACGTGGATGTTGACCACGCTCAGGCGGTAGTAGAGGTCCTCGCGGAAGCGCCCGGCCGCCATCTCCGCCTTGAGGTCGTGGTTGGTCGCCGCCACCAGCCGCGCGTCCACCTTCCGCGGCTCGCGCCCGCCCACGCGCTCCACCATCTTGTCCTGCAGGAAGCGCAGCAGCTTCACCTGGAGGTGCGTGGGCAGCTCGCCGATCTCGTCGAGGAAGATGCTGCCACCCTCGGCCAGTTCGAGCTTGCCCTCGCGCGTGCGGTACGCGTCGGTGAAGGCGCCGCGCTCGTGGCCGAACAGCTCGCTCTCGAGCAGCTGCTCGGGGATGGCGCCGCAGTTGATGGGCACGAACGGGCCGGAGCGCCGGCCGCTGGCCTCGTGGATGGCGTGCGCCACCAGCTCCTTGCCCGAGCCGTTCTCGCCGGTGATCAGCACGTTCGCGTCGGTGCCGGCGACGCGCTGGATGAGCCCGAACACGCGCCGGATGGACTCCGACTCGCCCACCAGCCGGTGGTAGCGCTTGCGCCCCGCCGCGGCCTCGCCCGGCTGGGAGAGCTCGATCCCGCGGATGTAGAGCGCGCGGCGCAGGATGCCCTTGAGCTCCTCGAGCCGGATGGGCTTCGCGTACCAGTCCACCGCCCCGCGGCGGATGGCCATCAGCGCGTTCTCGCGGCTGTCGTTGCCGGTCACCATCACGACCCGGGTGGCCGGATGGCGGTCCACGATCTCGTCGAGGAGCGTCATGCCTTCGTTGGTGGCCGGGCTGCCGGGCGTGAGCGCCAGATCGAGCGTCACCACGCTCGGCTCCTGCTCGCGCAGCAGGCGGCGCGCGTCCTCGAGACCGGCGGCCGTGAGCACCTCGTACTCGTCCGCCAGTCCCCACTGGAGCTGGTTGCGGATCGACTCCTCGTCGTCCACGATCAGGATCCTCTCACGGCTCATCGGCTTTCCTCCGGCGCGGCCGCGGGCGCCGGCACGACCGCCGGCACGCAGACCGAGAACGTGGTCCCGGCGCCCGGGCGGCTCTCCACCGAGATGGTGCCCCCGTGCGCCTCGACGATGCTCCTGCACTGGCTCAGGCCCACGCCGAGCCCGCTGGTCTTGGTGGTCGCGAAGGGGCGGAACAGCGAGGTCCGCATGAACTCCTCGCTCATCCCGCGGCCCGAGTCCCGCACCCGCAGCGTGAGCGCGCCGGTGCCGTCCGCACCGGCCGGCTCGACCTCGCCGGTGAGCTCGACGGTGCCGCGCTCGGGAAGCGCCTCGCGCGCGTTGGTGAGCAGGTTCACCAGCACGCGCACCAGCAGCCGGCGGTCCACCACCGCCAGGGGCGGCCCCACCACGGAGACGTGCAGGCGCACTCCCTCGGGCGCGCCGGCCGGACCGCCGAGCCCGGCCGCGGCCGCGGCCTCCTCGAGCAGCGCCAGCACGTCGCACGGCTCGGCGCGCACGTCGGAGGGCCGCGCCATCCCCGCGACCTGATTCATGAGCTCCCTGAGGCTCGCCACGGTGCGCTCCACCACCGCCATCGCATCGCGCTGGAACTCGGGGTTGGCGAGGTGCCGGCGGGCGTTCTCGACCACCAGCGACAGCCCGGAGACGTGGTTCTTGATGTCGTGGAGCACGTAGCTCGACAGCCGGTTCAGCGACTCGAGCTGGCGCGTCTCCGCCAGCCGCTCGCCGAGCTGCGCGAACCACAGCGCCGCGGCGAGCTGGCGGGCCATCGCGCCGAGAAACTCCGCGTCCTCGTAGCTGTAGTCCTCGTCGCTGCGCTTCCCGGAGAGCCACAGCAGCCCGATGAGCACGTCGCCCGCGCACAGCGGCGCGCACACCGCGGCGCCCAGGGCCTCGATCGCGGCGCGGTTCTCGGCGGCCACCGGGATGAGGTCGAGGTCCTGCGCCACCTCGCGGAACACCACCGGCGCGCGGGTGCGCTCCAGCTCCCCCACCAGCGGGTTCGTGGCCTCGATCACGGCCGGCATCGCCGCCGGGCCGTGGGCGCGGCGGAACGCCGCGGGGGACCCCGGCCGCGCCAGGGCGCGGTCCTCGCGCAGGTAGATGGCGACGCGCTGGGCGTCGAACACCGCGCGCACCAGCGACTCGACCTGGCGGTACACGTCCTCGGGGCGCGCCGTCGGGACGATGGCGCGGCTCACCCGCTCCCACTCGTGCCGGTAGTCGTAGCGGTTGGCGTAGAAGTTCCGGTCCACGAACCGCTTCACCGCGCGGCTGGCACGCGGGCTCAGGGTCAGCAGCAGTCCGCCGCCACCGGCGAGCAGGTAGAACGCCAGGCTGACCGCTCGCTTCCAGTCCGGCGAGAGCACCGGCAGCACCTTCGACAGCACCGCCATGGTGAGCAGGAAGGCGCCGGCCAGTGTGAGCGAGACCGACGAGTAGTAGATGACCGGACGCGCCACCGGCACGCTCATGTCCGAGAGTCTCCGGCGCGCCAGCGCCAGCGCCGTGACCGTGCCGGCGACGAACATGGGCGCCGCGCTCAGCACCAGCCAGACGACGCGCAGGCCGTTGAACAGGAGCCCGCCCGAGACCACCAGCAGGTCGCTCAGGACCCCGACCAGGAAGGCGCCGAACATCGGCCGCAGCCAGCGCTGCGCCGTGGCGGGCGCGATGCGCAGCATGCGCTCGAAGTTCATGAGCACCACCACCATCACGACCACCAGGTACATGAGGTAGAGCTTGCCCAGCGCGCCCAGCGTGACGACGGCGTCGCCGCCCCGGCCGGTGACGTCCCGGATCACCCACGGCGTGCGCGCCGCGGCGAACAGCACCGCGCAGCCCACCAGCGCCAGCGTCAGGTAGGCCGCGGCGTTGCGGAGCTGGTGCCACGGGTCGGGGCGCGCCAGCACCACGCTCAGCGCCAGCCACAGCCACGAGGCCAGCGCCGAGACCCCGGCCAGGTAGGTGGCCCAGGTGCGGGCCGCGAGGTGGGTGTCGGCCTGCAGGATCCCGAGCGTGCCGGCCTGGAACGCCGCCATCGCCAGGAACGACGACGAGAACAGCAGGGTCACGAGCCAGTGCCCGCGCCTCAGCAGCGCCAGCAGGCCGATCACCGCGGCCAGCATGGCGCTCGCGGTCACGATGCTCTGCTGCAGCGGCAGGTACGTAAGATCCACGGAGCCTCCTAGTCCGCTGCGCGGCGCAGCCGGTCGGCCGCCTCGCGCGCGCGGCGCCTCAGCTCGGGGTCGGCCCCCCCCGCGGCCCCGGCCCGGGAGAACTCGAGCGCCCGGTCCCGGG